>ONKL01000096.1 GCA_900318395.1 uncultured Prevotella sp. | reverse complement strand
GGGTGCAAAGTCGAAGGATGTGAAGTCGAAGAAGGTGCAGGTGATGTCGGAAGAGATCGGTGCCTTTGCCGACAAGACGCTGGAGATCCAGCAGGACGAGGGCAAGGCCCTGGTGCAGCTCTCTGGAGGCAATACCTCGCTGGGCGGCAGCAAGATGGAGATCTGCGGCAAGACAGAGGTGAAGGACGAGCTGAAGGCACCGAAGGCTACCATCGACAACATCGAGGCCAAGACTTCGTTCAAGTCGCCCAACATCCAGGACGGCATGGGCGCCGCTGCCGGAGGCGGCAGCCTGAGCGCCAAACTGAAGACGGAGGATGCTCCGAAGGAATGAAGAATGAGGAATGAAGAATGAAGAATGAAGAATGAAAAGTTATGAATAATTATATTGCATTAGAGATACATGATCTTGCGAATAAGCTGAAGGGCTATAACGTGCTGTTCAACTATCGGCTGTCAAACCTCTGCGTCAAGGCAGAGCCTACAGCGCTGATGCCCGTAACGGTTCTTGTGGCCGATACGGAGTACAATCTGGAAGAGGTGGCCAATATCATGAGGCCCGACGATTTCTCATTCGATGTCTATCCTAAGAACCCGAACAACTTGCAGGAGATGATCAACGGCATCTTCGACGCGCATCCTGAGTTCAAGATGGAACTGAAGACCGACAAGGCGGAGCAGGAGGGGGCTGAGGATAAGCACCATGCCTTCTATACCATGCCGCCGGTGGACAAGGACCGCCGCAAACTGCTGAATGAGGCCGCCAAGACCTTCCACAAGGAGTGCATGGTCAACCTGGACGTCACTTATGCCGAACTGCAGGCGCGGCTCGTGGAGCCCTATTCCAAGATGTCGCCTTTGGATATTGACGAGGCGAGGAAAGGCTTCAAGAATATCTATGACAAGGCGAGGGAAGAGTGTGACAAGATCCTGCAGCTGAAGCAAAACGAGATCGAGGAGGGTTACCAGCGATACCTTACTGAGTTTAATGACCGGTATGATGAACCAGAGGCGGACGACAATGAGATGGAAATCTCTCACGATGCCGAAATCGAGGCCCTGTTTAGTTAATGAATAAATGACACAGATATTATGATGAATGATTTTAAAGTATCAAAGAATGGTACAGCACTGATTATCACACTTGGTAGGAGTCTTAATACGACCAATGCACCCGCATTGCAGGAAGAGATGTCCAAGTTTATGGGTGAAGCTATTGAGAAAGTTGTTTTCGACGCCTCAGAGTTGTTGACACTTTCGAGTAGTGGTCTTAGGGCAGTTTACTTTGCAAAACAAAGGTTGGGCAATAAGCCGGAAATCGTATTTGTGAATTGTGCCAAGGAGATTTACAATACACTCAAGATGATCGGCCTTGCTTCCGCTATCAAGTTCCTGAAGGTAGAGAATAAGAAAGTCGTACGCAGCCAGGAGTCCCTGGAAGAGTTTGCCGCAACCAACGATGTGGTGTGTTACTCCATGAAAATGGGGCAAGACTATGATTAACAGATAGGTTTTGAAGTGATGACCAGATTGCATTTTCAACCTATTCAGGGCAAGGCGCTTGACATCCTCGACACTATCCTCAAGAATGAAGAGGTGGCGTCGGCGGATGATGTTTGGGGAAAACTCAGTGTGGTGGTCGAAGAACTTGTGCTGAATATAGTTGACTATGCCAATTCCGACTATCTCGATGTGGAAATCATACGCGATGAAAAGAGCATCACACTGCGTTTCCGCGATGGGGGCGATCCGTTTAACCCGCTTGAGAAAGAAGAACCTGATTTCACAATCCCGCTGGAAGACCGCAAGATCGGTGGCCTTGGCATCTTCATGGTTGTCAAGTATATGGACTCAGTCACCTACGACTACACGGGGGACGAGAATATCTTGACGGTCAGGAAAAATGTAACAATGTAATAATGCAAAAATGTAATAATATAGAACTATGTCATATCTGAGTAAGATTTTTAATGTTGTAGCAGGCACAGGCCTGCTGATCCTTGGGTATAACCATTATCGTACCAATCAAAAGCTGAAGCGCCTTCGTAAGTTGAGTTCAGAAAAGAAGCGCATCACTTCCGATTTGCTTCTGGCCAGTCAGATTCAGAAGAGTATGATGCCGCTCGGGCACAGGATCCTCGACGGCGTGGAAGGTTACGGGACACTGGTGCCCGCCCGTGAGATCGGCGGCGACCTGTTCGACTACGCGATTCGTGACGGCAAACTCTATATGTGTATTGGCGACGTCTGTGGCAAGGGAGCCCCCGCCGCCATGTTTATGGCCTATGCCCATTCGATGATATGGAGCCTCACAGTCGGCGAGACCAACCCTGCCCGCATCGTGACTTCCCTCAACAATCTCGCCAGCAAGGATAATGTCTCTTGTGCGTTCTTCACCCTCTTCTACGGTGTGCTCGACCTGGCCACAGGCTGTATGCAGTACTGTAATGCTGGCCACAACCCGCCTTATATATTAAGTGATAAGCTCATGATGCTAGATTGTGATCCCAACCAGCCCATTGGTCCGATGGAGGATGTCGAATTCACCCTGCAGGAGACCACGCTGAGTCCTGGCAGCACTATCTTCCTCTACACCGACGGGCTTACTGAGGCTAATAACGCGAAAGGAGAGGAACTTGGACCAGAACGAACACAACAGATTCTGGAAGATTGCGTGAAGCGGCAGTTGAAGCCCAAGGATATTGTAGACACCGTCATCGACGCGGTGCATCAATATACAATGAAAGCTGAACAAAGCGACGACTTAACGATGCTTGCCATCCGTTACCGGTAGCCAATCATGTACGATCAACTTCGGGAAGAAACGCTCTATAGTATGCTTTATGCAGTAGTGACAACTATAGCCATGCTGGCAAGTTGTTATCTGCTATTCCGTCTGGCTAATGCCATAGCGCCTAACGTCACGCCGCCAGTGCGCCTGCGCCGCTGGACTGCAGCGTTCTTTGCAGTCTTCGTTGTGAATCATTTGTGGTATCTGGGGCCGACTTTCTTCCTCACTTCAGACGATGATGTCAAGTTGACCAATATGATCGGCATATTGCTTGATAGTATGACTTTTTTCCCCTTGTCGATCATTGTGTTGTTGGTTATGCTGCAAGACCGCAGACGACCTTTGTGGCCTGTTGCCGTGATGGTAGCACCGCTCATTTTAGGGATGGTGTGGTGCGTTGTCTGGCGTAGCGATGCTCTTTTTCCACTACTAAATGGTTATTTGCTGTTGATGAGTATCTGCTTAATAATATATATGGTTCGCGCGTTGAGGCAATATGGTCGCTGGTTGCGCGACAACTATGCCGACCTGGAGCACAAGGAGGTGTGGCAGAGTTTCGTGGTGTTGGCGGTTATACTACTGGTGTACGCTACCTATGTACTTTCCGGCGGGAACCTGATTTACGAATTCATTCTTCAGGTGATTGTCATCGTGCTTATCTGCTATCTCCTATGGAGAGTAGAAACGCTCATCGACCTAAGCACCCCCCAACCGCAGGGTCTTCCAGCAGATGAGACTACCACAGAGGAGATAGAAGACAATCCCCTTTTGCCGACTACTCGCGACAATATCGAAGCATTGCTACAGCAGCATTGCATTGATGCGCAGCTTTATTTACAGCACGATCTGACTGTTTCTCAACTGGCTCAGGCTATTGGTATTAACCGTCTCTATCTCAGTCAGTATTTCTCCCGTCAGGGTATTAGCTACAATGCATATATCAACGATCTGCGCATCAATCATTTTGTCAGCCTTTATCGTGAGGCTGTAGCAGCCCAACGTCACTTCACCGCCCAGCAACTGGCTCACGATAGCGGTTACCAAAGCTACAGCACTTTCAGTCTCGCTTTCAAGCAGCGCATGGGACAGTCTGTGACGGTCTGGATGCGCAGCGCGGACTAGCCAAACAGTAGCCGGACTTTCAAAATCATCAAAAAGAGTTTCAAAATCAGCAAAAATGATATCGAAAACAGCAAAAAAGCAGAAATATTGCCTTAATTTTTGTTTTTTTTTGAGGATTTTGTTTACCTTTGCAAAAACTAAAACTAAAATATGAAAGAAGATTCAGAGAAAAGAATTCAATCGCCCGAACAACTGCCCGACCATTTGCGCGTGACTTATGTTCCAACCTATCTGTTGGCTGCGGCTGCAGCGTTGCTACTGGCTGCATTCATCGTATGGGGCTTTTTGGGTAATGTGAGCGACAAGGCCTACTATTCAGGCGTCGTATTCCCCGTGCAGGGAACCACCGACATCACGCTGCCCAACGGTGGCATCGTGCGCTCCATGCTGGTGCATAATGGCGACAGCGTGCATGAGGGGCAGACGATAGCCATGGTATCCATCGGCAACAGCCACAGCTTCCTGACGAGTACAGTCAATGGACTGGTCATCAGCACGAAGACAGACAATGAGCC
>ONKL01000008.1 GCA_900318395.1 uncultured Prevotella sp. | reverse complement strand
GGACTTCATTGCAGAGCTGAACAAGCGTCCGGAGTTCCAGATGGCTCAGACCTCTTATAACCCGAACTATCCGCAGTACATGGTTCACGTCGATGTGGCCAAGTGTAAGCAGAGCGGCATCTCGCCTGCTACCGTACTCTCTACGTTGCAGGGTTACTATGGTGGTCTCTATGCTTCTAACTTCAATGCCTATGGTAAGCTCTACCGTGTGATGATCCAAGGCCTGCCTGAGACCCGTCAGACGGAGGAATCGCTTAATAGTATATATGTACGTACGCCTGAAGGAATGGCACCTGTCAAGGAGTTCTGTAACCTGGAGCGTGTCTATGGTCCATCGAATATCAACCGTTTCAACCTGTTTACGTCAATTAACGTGACAGGTACGGTGGCCAACGGCTATTCTACAGGTGAGGCTATCCAGGCTATCCGCGACATTGCTGCCCAGACGTTGCCTGCTGGTTACACCTACGATTTCTCGGGTCTGACCCGTGAGGAGGCTAAGGCTTCGAATACGACAGGCGTGATCTTCCTGCTGTGCTTCATCTTCATCTACCTGATTCTGTCAGCACAGTACGAGTCGTACATCCTGCCACTGTCAGTAGTACTCTCTGTGCCGTTTGGTCTGGCAGGCTGCTTCCTCTTCACCAACCTCTTTGGTCACGCCAACGATATCTATATGCAGATCTCGCTCATTATGTTGATCGGTCTGTTGGCAAAGAATGCCATTCTGATTGTGCAGTTCGCCCTGGAGCGTCGTCAGACGGGTATGGCCATTTCGTGGTCGGCTATTCTGGGTGCAGGTGCTCGTCTGCGTCCTATTCTGATGACCTCTCTGGCTATGGTTATCGGTCTGCTCCCGATGATGTTCGCATCTGGTGTAGGAAAGAACGGTAACCAGACACTGGGTGCTGCTGCCGTAGGCGGTATGTTGATCGGTACGATTCTCCAGCTTTTCGTCGTTCCTACGCTGTTCGTGATCTTCCAGTCACTGCAAGAGAAGATCTCGCCGCTGAAGTTCGAGGATGAGGAGAATGAGTCTGTTGCTGCTGAGCTGGCTCAGTATGCGCATGCGAAGCCTGTAGACTATGTACCAGAGAAGTGAGAAATATTTAAAAATTCAAGAATGTAAAAATGTAAGAATTATGAAGCAAAAAAATTTCCTAATTTTTAAATATTTGAATTTTATCATTGCAGCAACGCTGCTTGCAGGCTGCGGACTCTATAATAAATATGAGCGTCCTGAAGTGAAGGCTGACGGCATCGTCCGTGATCCGTTCTCTCTGACGGATACGCTCGCCGTTGCTGATACTGCGTCGTTTGGCAATATGCCCTGGCGAAGCGTGTTTACCGATCCTCAGTTGCAGGAACTTATCCAGCAGGGTCTCGATCATAATCCGGACCTGCTGAATGCTGCCCTGAACGTGAAGATGGTGAACGAGGCACTGAAGGTGGCCCGCCTGGCCTTCCTGCCCTCAGTCTCTCTGGGACCTCAGGGAACTATCTCGTCGTTTGATGGTGCCAAGGCATCGCAGACCTACCAGTTGCCTGTCAGTGCCAGCTGGAACATCGATCTCTTTGGCAATCTGCTCAGTGTGAAACGCAGTGCCCAGATGCAGCTCATCGCTTCGAAGGACTATCAGACGGTGGTGAAGTGTAACATCATCTCAGGCATAGCTAACCTCTACTATACGTTGCTGATGCTCGACCGTCAGGTGGAGATTGTCACCGATATGGAGCAGTTGACGAAAGAGACGTGGGATAAGATGAAGTTCATGCATGAGAACCGTGTGGGCTATCGTTCTACGGCTGTGCAGAGTGCAGAGGCTGCCCATTATAGTGTTCAGGCTCAGAAGGTCGATCTGCTCCGTCAGATCCGTGAGTGTGAGAATTCGCTCTCACTGCTCTTGGGCCAGCAGGGACAGACCATCCAGCGCGGTAGCTTAGCTAACCAGAGTCTGCCCACCGAACTGGCAGCAGGTGTGGGCATCCAATTGCTCAACAACCGTGCCGATGTGCATGCTCAGGAGATGCAGCTTGCCCAGTGCTTCTATGATGTGGAGACGGCCCGTAGCCGTTTCTACCCGAACATTAAGGTGACGGGAACTGCCGCCTTCACCAATAGCGGTGGTGGTGCTATCGTCAACCCTGGAAAGTGGTTGCTCTCAGCTGTGGGCTCACTCGTACAGCCCATCTTCCAACACGGACAGCTCGTGGCTGGTTTGAAAGTGGCCAAGGCTCAGTACGAGCAGGCCTACAACAACTGGCAGTCAACTGTGCTGAAGGCTGGCAACGAGGTGTCGAATGCGCTCGTGACTTATAACTCTTCTGCAGAGAAGGCCGAACTTGACGGCAAGCGTGTGAAGGTGCTTACCAAGAACGTCGAGGATACCAAGCGTCTGATGGAGTCGAGCAGTAACACGACCTATCTGGAGGTGATTACTGCCCAGAGCAACCTGCTCAATGCCGAGATTGCTGAGGTGACTGACCAGTTCAACAAGATGCAGTCTGTCGTGAACCTCTATATGGCCCTCGGAGGGGGAGCGAAGTGAAAAGTGAATAGTGAAAAGTGAATAGTGAAAAGTGAATAGTTATGGCAAGCGAAATATCCCCCAAAGCTGAGATTAGCCCCAAAGCTAAGATTGGTAATAACTGTAAGATATTCCCCTTTGTGTATATCGAGGACGATGTGGAGATAGGTGATAACTGTATCATCTTCCCCTTCGTCAGCATCTGCGACGGATCGCGTATAGGAAAAGGTAATAAGATTCACCAAGGCAGCGTTATAGCCGCCTTGCCGCAGGACTTTAATTTCCGTGGAGCTAAGTCGTATGTGGAAATTGGCGACAACAACGTCATCCGTGAGAATGTGGTTATCAACCGTGGTACCCAGCGCGATGGTGTCACCCGTATCGGCAACAACAACTTCCTGCTTGAGGGTACTCACATCAGCCACGACACCGCTGTTGGAAACAACTGTGTGTTCGGCTATGGTACGAAAGTGGCCGGCGACTGTGTGATAGGCAATGGTGTCATCTTCTCGTCTGGTGCTATCCAGAATGCGAATACCCGTGCCGGTGACCTTTCGCTGATCCAGGCTGGTTGCGCATTCTCGCACGACGTACCTCCTTATGTCATTGCCGGTGGTAACCCGATGGCCTACGGCGGTCCTAACACCACGATGATGAACTATGCAGAGATCGATCCGAAGGTACAGAAGCACATCGCCAATGCCTACCGCCTGCTGTTCCATGGCAAGACCAGTGTGTTCGATGTGATCAACCAGATTAAGGATCAGGTGCCCGACGGTCCCGAAATCCGGAATATCATCCAGTTCCTCGAAAATACGAAACGAGGCATTATGTGTAAGTAAACCAATAATCCCTGCCAACTGGCAGGGATTATTAGTTAATAGCTGGCTGTGCAGGGAATACCCTCTGCTATGACTCTGTCGCGAATGGCATCTAGTTGCTCGTGCGTGGCCTTAAGTAGTCCCTGGGTGGGTGTTTCGCGGTCGATCGTGTAGATCATGACTTGTTGGGGACGGATTTCCTTCACTGCTTCCAGCCAAGGGGCTACGAATGTTTCGCTGGTGTTGTCGACGGATTCACCATGACAATCGCCCCGCATGAACATGGTCTGGATGATGACATGACCGTGGAAAGCCTTCAGGCGTTCGATAATGGCATTCACATCGTAGGTGCCTTGCGGGTGGTCCACCTTATTTATATATATAGGGTCGACGGTGTCGAGTTTCAGGATATTGTTGTCGATACGCATAAGGGCATCGTGCACTTCCTGACGGTGTATCATCGTAGAGTTGCTCAGTACGCTGACCTTCGCCTTTGGGCAATAGGTATCGCGCAGGCGGATAACATCGTCGATGATTTCTGCAAAATGTGGATGACAGGTCGGCTCGCCGTTACCTGCAAAAGTGAGCACATCGGGCAACTTACCCTCAGCAACCATCTGTTGCAGCTTCAGTTCCAGTTTCTCTGCGACCTCCTCGCGGGTGGGGAGGGGCAACTTCGGACGGTGGTCCTCGTTGAAACCACACTCGCAATAGATACAGTCGAAGGAACACACCTTGCCATCGGCAGGGAGCAGGTTGATGCCAAGCGAAATGCCGAGGCGACGGCTGTGAACAGGGCCGAATATCGGCGAAGGATAGATAATTGTACTCATAACGGGTGCAAAATTACTGTTTTTTTTTGTGAAACGAAAAAAATATCGTAACTTTGCAGCCAAAATCGATTTTTACGTTCGTAAATTCATGAAGAGAAGCAAGAAAAATGCTGGCAGCCGTCGTGGCGTTCAGATGGTGACACTCTGTATCAGTACGGCGATGGTGCTGGTGCTTTTAGGTTTGGTCGTATTGTCAGTACAGACCTCCTACAACCTTTCCAAGTGGGTAAAGGAGAACCTGACTGTAACGGTCATGCTGAGCGATGACGTGAGTGTGAATGGCGCCAAGTTGCTCTGCCGTGACCTCTATCATCGGCCATACTCGAAGAATATCGACTACATCAGTCGTGAACAGGCACTGAAGGAGCAGACTGAGGCTATGGGCTCAGACCCTTCTGAGTTCCTGGGTGTTAACCCTTTTCCTGCAACGCTCGAACTGCAGATGCACTCGGAGTATGCCAACCGTGACTCACTGAAATGGATCGCTGAGGAAATCAGGAAGAATCCGAAGGTGGCCGATGTGACCTATCAGGTAGACCTGATGGATAGTGTGAACAAGAACCTGACGAAGTTGAACCTGTTCTTGTTGGCGCTGGCCATGCTGCTGACCTTTGTCTCGTTTGAGCTGATCAGTAACATGGTGCGCCTGAGCGTCTACTCCCGACGGTTCATCATCCATACGATGAAGTTGGTGGGTGCCTCTTGGGGCTTTATCCGAAGACCATTCGTGAAACAGGCTCTTCTGGTAGGTGTGATAGCGGCCATTGTGGCTAGCGCTGTACTGGGTTGCTGCTTCTACGGGTTGTGGTATTATGAGCCGAATATTATCAACATCATCACCTGGAAGGAACTGACGATTACAGGTGTGGCCGTATTGTTGTTGGGTATCCTGATTACCGTGATCTGCTCATACATCTCAGTGAACCGATTCCTGAAGATGACGCCGGGAGAACTGTATAAGATTTAAGTGAATAGTGAAAAGTGAATAGTGATGGATAAAAAGAATTTTGCGTTCGACAAGGTGAACTTCATACTGCTGGCTGTCAGCATGGCTATCGTGGTTATCGGCTTTCTGCTGATGGTAGGTCCCAATTCGACGGATACGGCCTTTGAGCCTGATATTTTCAGCGTGCGTCGTACAAAGGTGGCACCTGTAGTGTGCCTCTTTGGCTTTGTGGCCATGATTTATGCTGTGGTAAGAAAACCAAAAGATTTAGATTAATATATGGATTGGATACAAGCTTTGATTCTTGGAATCGTACAAGGACTGACGGAATACCTGCCTGTCAGTTCGAGTGGTCACTTGACCATTATCTCTACACTCTTCGGTATCAATGGTGCCGACAACCTGGAGTTTACCGTGGCTGTGCATGTGGCAACGGTGCTCTCGACACTGGTCATCCTCTGGCGTGAGATTGACTGGATCCTGAAGGGACTGTTTAAGTTTGAGATGAATGAAGAGACGAAATATGCCCTGAACATCATCGTGTCGATGATTCCTGTGGGCATCGTGGGTCTGTTCTTTAAAGATAAAGTGGAGGAAGCCTTCGGTTCTGGTCTGCTCATCGTGGGTGTGATGCTTCTGGTGACATCTGTGCTGCTGACATTCTCTTATTTTGCCAAGCCCCGTCCCAAGGAGCATATCTCAATGTGGGATGCTTTCGTGATTGGCATCGCTCAGGCATGTGCCGTGCTGCCAGGACTCTCCCGTTCTGGCTCAACGATAGCCACGGGCTTAATGCTCGGTGATAAGAAAGAGAAACTGGCGCAGTTCTCGTTTCTGATGGTTATTCCCCCGATTATCGGAGAGGCACTGCTCGACATCTTGAAATCCCTAAAGGGTGAGGATGCTTTCGGCGGTAACGTCGATTCTTTTGCACTGGCCATTGGCTTCCTGGCTGCTTTCCTGTCAGGTTGTTTTGCTTGTAAGCTCATGATTAACCTTGTGAAGAAAGGTAAACTGATATACTTTGGCCTCTATTGTGCGATTGTTGGTGTAGCTGTCCTGGTATTCCACCTGATATGATGGATTTTCAGGCAGGGGCGTTTATCTACATCAATAAGCCCTACCGCATGTCGAGTTTTGGCGCATTGGCGCATATCCGTTACGTGCTGTCGAAGCGGCTGCACGTGAAGCGGGTCAAGATGGGGCATGCCGGAACACTCGATCCTTTGGCCACAGGGGTGCTGATCCTTTGTACGGGAAAGGCCACCAAGCAGATTGAGACGCTTCAACTCCACGAGAAAGAGTATACGGCCACATTACAGTTGGGTGCTACTACGGCGAGTTTCGATAAGGAGCATACGGTGGATTTCACTTACCCGACAAAGCATATCACGCGTGAGTTGATCGAGGCGACACTGCCTCAGTTCGTGGGTGATGTGATGCAGGTGCCCCCTGTGTATTCAGCCTGTATGGTGGCTGGCGACCGTGCTTACGAACTGGCCAGAAAGGGTGCAGACGTGACACTTGCTGCAAAGCCGGTGCATATCGACGAGATAGAGTTGACCGCCTTTGATGCGGAGAAGATGCAGATGTCGATCCGTGTGACTTGTGGTAAGGGCACATATATCCGCTCTCTGGCTCGTGACATCGGCTATGCATTGGGAAGTGGAGCTTTCCTGACTGCGCTCTGCCGGACGAGGGTGGGGAATGTGCGCTTAGAGGACTGCCTCACGTTTGATGAATTCCCTGCATGGATGGAAGCGCAGTTGAAAGAATAAAGAAGTAAGAACGTAAAAAGAGATATAATGAAGTTATCACAGTTTGATTTTAAACTACCTGAAGGGCAGATAGCCCTTGAACCGACTTACCATCGCGATGAATGTCGCCTGATGGTAATCCATCGTAAGAGTGGACGTATTGAGATGACCAAGAAAGACGAGGAAGGTAAAGACCTCCTTGATGAGGAGGGCAATCCCGTGTATCTGGACTTCCGCAACATACTCGACTATTTCGATGAGGACGATACCTTTATTTTCAACGACACGAAAGTGTTTCCTGCCCGTCTTTACGGTACGAAAGAGAAAACAGATGCCAAGATCGAAGTTTTCTTGCTGAGGGAACTGAACCCAGATCTTCGTCTATGGGATGTGCTCGTAGAGCCTGCCCGCAAGATCCGTATCGGCAACAAACTCTTCTTCGAGGAAGACGGACCGATGGTGGCTGAGGTCATTGACAATACGACCAGCCGTGGACGTACGCTGCGATTCCTCTATGACTGTCCGCATGATGAGTTCAAGCAAGAACTCTTCGCCCTTGGTGAGGCACCGCTGCCACGCTATATCGTAGATAGGCGACCAGCTACACCCGAGGATATGGTGAATTTCCAAACCATCTATGCCAAGAAAGAGGGGGCTGTGACTGCACCGGCAACGGGTCTGCATTTCAGCCGTGAACTGATGAAACGTATGGAGATCCGTGGCATCAACTTCGCTTATATCACACTGCATTGCGGACTTGGAAACTTCGATGCCATTGAGGTGGAGGATCTGACGAAGCACAAGATGTCGTCAGAGCAGATGTTTGTTGACAAAGAGGCTTGTGAAATGGTGAACAAGACCAAACGTGAGGGGCACAGAGTGTGCTGCGTTGGTGTGAGTACGGCTCGCGCAACTGAGACGGCTGTAGGTACGGATGGCATGTTGAAGGAGTTTGAGGGCTGGACCAATAAGTTTATCTTCCCTCCCTATGAGTTTGGTCTGAGCAATGCCCTGATCTCTAATTTCTACCATCCAGAGTCGACGATGATGATGACGCAGTGCTCGTTTGGTGGCTACGATCTGGTGTACGATGGCTATACGAAGGCAGTCAAGAATGGGTATAAGTTTGGCTGTTACGGTGATGCCATGCTGATACTCGATGACTGATGCATCAGGTATATCTGGGGCTGGGTAGTAACATCGGCGACCGCCGTCAGTGCATAGCCGATGCCATCCGTCTCATCAGTGAGCGGGTGGGGACAATCCTCCGCCAGTCATCGCTGATAGAGACTGAGCCCTGGGGATTTAATTCTGAGAGCCGTTTCCTCAATGGTGTCATCCTTTGTGAAACAAGCCTGACACCTCGGCAAGTGCTCAAAGCCACCCAGAAGATTGAACGCGCATTGGGTCGCAGGCAGAAATCGATTGGAGCTGATACGGATGTCCCGGTTTATCATGACCGCCCCATTGATATTGATATCCTGCTCTATGATGACCTGTCAGTAGATGAGCCTGATTTGAAAATTCCTCATCCATTGATGTATGAACGTGACTTTGTAATGATTCCCCTAAACGAAATCAGGAAATAAAAATAATAAAGGTCTGCGATTTGCAGACCTTTATTGTTTTGCTTACTTACGAAGACCGAGGGCCTTTACGATAGCACGATAACGATTGATATCCGTGTTGTAGAGGTACTTCAGCAACTTACGACGCTTTCCTACGAGCATAGTCAGCGAACGAGCTGTGTTGTAGTCCTTGTGGTTCTTCTTCAGGTGCTCAGTCAGGTGAGAGATACGGTAAGAGAAGAGGGCGATCTGTGCCTCTGCAGAACCTGTATCAGTGGCGGTCTTGCCATACTGACCGAAGATTTCCTGCTTCTTTGTTTTGTCTAAATACATAATTTTAAATGTGATTAATGTTGTTTGCAAAAACATTTTTCAGACGCTTCGTCAGCCTAATCACGGGCTGTTTACGTCGTCAAATGCTTCGGATTTTCCGAAATGCGGGTGCAAAGGTAATACATTTTTTACGTTTCACCAAATTTTTATGGCACGGATTACACGGATTAACGCAGATTATGATATTTTTTTCGTTTTAAAATGAAAAAATCCGTGAAATCCGTGTAATCCGTGCCTAATTTTTCGTAACTTTGCAGCCGATTTTTAATAATAAGGTATGCAGGATATCAGAAATATCGCAATTATTGCGCATGTAGACCACGGTAAGACAACACTCGTGGACAAGATGATGCTGGCAGGAAATCTCTTCCGTGAGGGACAGAATCTCAGCAATCAGGTGCTCGACGCTAACGACCTGGAGCGTGAGCGTGGTATAACCATCCTTTCAAAGAACGTATCTATCAACTGGAAAGGAACGAAGATTAACATTATTGATACTCCAGGACACTCTGATTTTGGAGGAGAGGTTGAACGTGTACTCAACATGGCCGACGGCTGTCTGCTGTTGGTGGATGCCTTCGAGGGACCGATGCCGCAGACGCGTTTCGTGCTGCAAAAGGCACTTCAGATTGGCCTGAAGCCCATTGTGGTGGTCAATAAGGTGGATAAACCTAACTGTCGCCCTGAGGAGGTCTACGAGATGGTGTTCGACCTGATGTTCTCTCTCAATGCCACAGAAGACCAGCTTGATTTCCCAGTTGTATACGGTTCGGCCAAGAATGGCTGGATGGGTGAGGACTGGAAGACGCCTACGGACAACATTACTTATTTGTTGGATAAGATTTTGGAAGTGATCCCTGCGCCGCAGCAGATAGAGGGTACACCTCAGATGCTGATTACATCGCTTGACTATTCAAGCTATCAGGGGCGTATCGCTGTAGGGCGCGTACATCGCGGACAGCTGAAGGATGGTATGCAGGTAACGATTGCCCATCGCGACGGCTCGCTGGAGAAGACAAAGATCAAGGAGCTGCATACGTTCGACGGTATGGGCCACGTACGTACAGACAGTGTAGACTGTGGTGATATCTGTGCCGTTATCGGACTGGAGAAGTTTGAGATCGGCGATACGATCTGCGATCTGGAGCACCCGGAGCCGCTGCCTCCTATTGCCATTGATGAGCCTACGATGTCGATGCTCTTTACGATCAACGACTCGCCATTCTTCGGCAAGGAGGGTAAGTTTGTGACTTCGCGCCATATTAATGACCGTCTGGAGAAAGAACTTGAGAAGAACTTGGCTCTGCGTGTGGAGCCTTTCGAGGATTCTACCGATAAATGGATCGTCTCAGGACGTGGTGTGCTGCATCTCTCCGTGCTGGTAGAGACGATGCGCCGTGAGGGTTACGAGTTGCAGGTAGGTCAGCCACAGGTTATCTATAAGGAGATTGACGGAAAGAAATGTGAACCTATTGAGGAACTGACTATCAACGTGCCTGAGGAGTTTTCTTCGAAGATGATCGATATGGTAACCCGTCGTAAGGGCGAGATGACATCGATGGAGAATCAGGGAGAGCGTGTCAATATTGAGTTCGATATTCCTTCGCGCGGTATCATCGGTCTGCGTACGAATGTGCTGACGGCATCTCAGGGTGAGGCTATCATGGCCCACCGCTTCAAGGAGTATCAGCCGTATAAAGGTGAGATCGAGCGTCGCGTAAACGGTTCGATGATCTCAATGGATACGGGTAATGCCTTTGCCTATGCCATCGACAAGCTGCAGGATCGTGGTAAGTTCTTTATTGATCCAGGTGAGGATGTCTACGCTGGTCAGGTGGTAGGTGAGCATGTTCACGACAATGACCTTGTGGTAAACGTCTGCAAGGCCAAGCAGCTCACCAATGTGCGTGCCTCAGGTACCGACGAGAAGGCCCGTATCATTCCCAAGACCGTGATGTCACTTGAGGAATGCCTCGAATATATCAAGCAGGATGAGCTTGTAGAGGTAACGCCGAAGTCCATGCGTATGCGCAAGGTCATCCTCGACCACGACCAGCGCAAAAAAGCTGCAATTCAGAAAGGCTAAAAAAATAATCCCCACCGAAACGTGGGGATTATTCGTATCAGAGACTTTCGATGAATGTCTTGGTAACTTGGAAGGAGTTCTCGGCAATGGTGCTCCAGAAGTCGTGGTACATCGAGGCGTCGGTGTCGCGCAAGGGAATGTCGCTGATGACACGGAACGAGATGAACGGTACCTTATATATATGACACACCTGCGCGATAGCGGCACTCTCCATATCGACAGCCTTTGCTTCGGGAAAGTGGCCGATGATCTCGCGCATCTTTTCTTTCGAGTCTACGAACCAGTCGCCTGTGACGATAAGACCGGGCTTTGCCCCTGCCAGCTTCGCCTTCTCCAGCAGGTAGGGATCGGCCTGATAGCGAGCGGGCAATCCCTGCACCTGACCATAGACGGTCGAGTTGTCGATAGCCTTGCCACAATACACGTCGTGGTATGTCAGTTCAGAACTCGCTACAACATCCTGAAGATTGATGTCATCGCCATTACCTCCTGCGCAGCCACTCGAAATGATACAGTCTGGCTTGTACTGGCGGATCATCTCTACGGTCTGGATGGCTGCATTGACGGTAGCTATACCGCTCTTCTGCAGGATCAACTTGTCTTCGGGAAACAACGGACGGAGCTGCTTGTACTCTTTGTCCATCGCTACAATCATACCTATTTTCATCTTATCTTATATAACGGAATTAAAAGTCTGATATTTGCTGTTCCTCTGCCTTACAGCCTCATACATGAGAATAGCCGCTGAGACACTGACATTCAAAGAGTCAAGCCGCCCCAGCATGGGAATGCGGATGTGGGCATCAGCAGCTTCGCGCCATTGGTCGGTAAGGCCTGTTGATTCTGTTCCCATCACGATAGCGGTGGCGCGTCGCATATCGTAGTCATAATACTCGTAGGAGTCTTGCAACTGGGCTGTGAGAATCCTGATACCCCGTTCTTTGAGGAAGGCGATACACTCCTTGGAATCGCAAACGGCTACTGGTACGCTGAACACCCCTCCGATGCTGGCACGAATCAGGTTCGGGTTGTAAATGTCTGTCAATGGGTCGCAGACGATGACTGCATCTACACCGGCAGCCTCGGCTGTGCGCAGGATGGCACCGAGATTGCCAGGCTTCTCTACGCTCTCAAGCACCACAATCAGCGGATTGGGTGTGTCGAGGAGTGAGGAGTGTGGAGTGAGGAGTGAGGATAGACTGTGATCCTTGCATTTTGCAACTGCAATGATTCCTTCAGTTGATCCCCGGTAAGCCATCTTTTCATATACCTGCGGTGTAACGACTGTGGTGTGTGGTGCTCCACACTCCTCACTCCTCGAAAACATCTCCACAATCTCGTAGCCACAGGCGATGCAATGCTCTATCTCGCGCTGGCCCTCCACCACGAAGAGACCTTCCTCACGGCGGAGTGAAGATTTCTGCTGAAGGGCAACGACATGCTTGATGCGGGCATTCTGGACGCTGGTAATAATCATTTCTTCCATAACTCGGATGCAAAGATACTGCTTTTTCTGAGACAAAAGAACAAAAGGAACAAAAATAATATGTTCTTATGTCCTTATGTCTAAAATTTTTCGTAATTTTGCACGCAGAATAAAAAACTTGCAAGTTATGACGTTATTAAAAAAATGCCTGCCTGATGTATTGGCAGTGCTGTTGTTTGCTGTTTTGGCATTTGCCTATTTCTTTCCTGCCGACATCGAAGGGCGAATTCTCTATCGTCACGATGCATCAGCGGGGCGAGGCGCCGGACAGGAAGGTATCGAATATCTGCAGAAGACGGGTGAACGAAGCCGTTGGACAAACGCCTTGTTTGGGGGTATGCCAACCTATCAGATGGCTCCGTCATACGGATCAACGGATCTGTTGACAAAGGTGGTGAATGCCTATCATCTGTGGCTCCCGGAGAATGTGTGGTATGTATTTGCCTACCTCTTAGGCTTCTATATCCTGCTCAGGGCATTCGACTTCCGTCAGCATCTGGCTGCCTTAGGTTCCATCATCTGGGCTTTCTCCACCTATTTCCTGATCATCATAGCTGCTGGTCATATCTGGAAGGTGTGGGCATTGGCCTATTTGCCACCGATGATTGCTGGTGTCGTACTGGCTTATCGGGGGAAATATCTTTGGGGACTATTGCTTACTGCCGTCTTTACGGCTTTCGAAATCAATGCGAACCATGTACAGATGACTTACTATTACCTGTTTATCATCCTTGCGATGGTAATAGCCTGGTTGGTAGAAGCCGTCAGGGAGAAGCAGCTGGCACGGTTCTTCAAGGCTACGGCCGTTTGCCTTGTGGGTGCTGCCATCGGTGTGTGCATCAACCTCTCAAATCTCTATCACACCTGGCAATATAGCAAGGAGTCGATGCGTGGCAAAAGCGAACTGGTCAAGCAGAACAGCAGCAACCAGACCAGCAGCGGACTGGAACGCGACTATATCACGCAGTGGAGTTACGGTATCGGTGAGACTTGGACGTTGCTGATTCCTAACACGAAGGGTGGTGCCTCAATGCCGCTGAGTCAGAGCGAAACCGCGATGAAGCATGCCGAGAACGACTTCCTGCCGATCTATCAGCAGATAGGTCAGTATTGGGGCGAGCAACCAGGTACGAGTGGACCTGTCTATGTGGGCGCTTTCGTGATGATGCTCTTCATCTTGGGACTGTTTATCGTGAAAGGTCCTATGAAATGGGCACTGTTGGCTGCCACCATTCTGTCGATCCTCCTGTCGTGGGGAAAGAATTTTATGGGCTTTACAGACTTCTTCATCGACTATGTGCCGATGTACGCCAAGTTCCGTACGGTGGCCTCCATCCTTGTGATTGCTGAGTTCACCATCCCTCTGCTGGCCATGCTGGCCCTGAAGGAGCTGCTCAGTGGAGAAATAAAAAAGGAAAAGCTGAAGGTACCGCTGATTGCCAGCTTTGTCCTGACGGGTGGTATCGCCTTGTTGTTCTCGCTGATGCCTTCGATGTTCTTCGACAGCTTTATTTCCACCAGCGAGATGCATGCCATCCAAAGTCTGCCTGCCGAGTATATCCAGCCGTTAGTGGCCAATCTGACTGAGATGCGTCAGGCCGTATTCACTGCCGACAGCTGGCGCTCGTTCTATATCATCTTGGCAGGCACGGGCGTGCTGCTGGCCTTTATTTATGGCAAGCTGAAGAAGGAATACGCCATTGGAATTATCGTGGTGCTCTGCTTGGTTGACTTGTGGACGGTCAATAAACGCTATCTGAACGACGAGATGTTTGTGCCTAAGTCAGAGCGTGAGGCTCCACAGCAAAAGACACAGACCGACGAACTGATTCTGCGCGACCAGAACCTCGACTATCGTGTGCTGAATCTGGCATCGAACACTTTCAATGAGAATGAGACATCATACTACCATAAGAGCGTTGGTGGCTATCATGCTGCCAAGCTGCGCCGTTATCAGGAGATGATAGAGGCTTATATTAATCCTGAGATGCAGGCACTCTTCAAAGGCGTCTCAGAAGCAGGTGGCGACATGACACAGCTAAACGGGGACAGTATTTGTCCTGTTCTGAATATGTTGAACACCCGCTACTTTATCCTTCCTCTGCAGGGTGGTCAGACGGTGCCCATTCAGAATCCGTATGCCTATGGCAATGCATGGTTCGTTGATAAACTTAATTATGTGAACAATGCGAACGAAGAGATTGCTGCCGTCGGAAAAATCGACTTGCGTCATCAGGCTGTGGCCGATGCCAAGTTCAAAGAGCAATTAGGTGAAGCAGCCGTACAGGATACGGCCAGTGTGGTGACCATCACTTCGTATGAACCTAACCGTTTGACGTATGATGTCAACTCTGGTAAGGGTGGCGTGCTTGTGTTCTCAGAGATTTATTATCCTGGTTGGGAAGCAAAGGTTGACGGGCAGCCAGTGGAACTAGGAAGGGTTGACTATATCCTCCGAGCCCTGAATGTCCAGCCTGGTAAGCATCAGGTGGAGCTGTCGTTCTTCCCCAAATCGGTCAATCTGACCGAGACCATCGCCTATATCGCCTATGTGCTCTTGATCCTGTTAGTGGCTGCAGGTGTGTTCTTGGAATGGAAACGTAGGAAGACGGAAACCGCCAAAGCGTAAGGATATGAAAAAACTGCTTTCTTTGCCGCCGAATCTGGTGGACGCCTTTCATGAGGTGACAGGACTTAGTGCTGAGAGCTATTTCTGTACTTGCGACCCCATAGGCCATAGGTTGGGTAGTGGTGGAGGTACGACCTGGCTACTGCAGAGTTCGTGGAGTGAGGAATGTGGAGTGAGGAGTGAGGAGTTCGACTCTTGGCTTTCTCGTGAGAAGCGTATTCTGATCCATGCCGGTGGACAGAGCAAGCGACTGCCCAGTTACGCTGTCTCAGGTAAGATCCTGATTCCTATCCCCGTGTTCCGTTGGGAGCGAGGCCAGAAATTGTCTCAGGATCTGTTGAGCGTGCAGCTGCCTCTATATGAGAAGATGATGCGGATGGCTCCCGACAGTATTCATACCATGATCGTCAGTGGCGATGTGCTGATTCGGGCCACTCAGCCCCTTCAGCCTGTTCCTGATGCTGATGTCGTTTGCTATGGTCTGTGGCTTGATGCATCCGTGGCTAAGAATCATGGCGTGTTTGTCAGCAGCCGTCGCACACCCTCCGCGTTGAAACAGATGTTGCAGAAACCGTCGGTGGCAACTCTCGGTGAACTGCAGAAGGATCATTTCTATCTGACGGATATCGGCGTGTGGATGCTTAGCGATAAGGCAGTGAAGCTGCTTGCCAAAAAGTGTACCGCTGATGATGGCCAGCTCCAGGAGTATGATCTCTATGGTGAGTTCGGATGTTGCCTCGGTACTGATCCCACGATCCGCGATGAGGAACTAAGCCAGCTGAAAGTGGCCATCGTGCCTTTGGCTGGTGGCGAGTTCTATCATTTCGGCACCTCGCGCGAGATGATTACCTCGACTCTGCGCCTTCAGAATCTGGTGAACGACCAACGGCAGATTATGCATCTCGACCGAAAGCCGCATCCCAGCATCTTTGTGCAGAATGCCATCACGCAAATTCCGTTGACAGAGGAGAATACGAATGTATGGATTGAGAATTCCTATATAGGTAAACGCTGGCACCTGACCCACGACCACGTGATTACAGGTGTGCCCGAAAATGACTGGGACATCAGTCTTGAGCCTGGTGAATGTATAGATGTGGTGCCAGTGGGAGAGAGCGACTATGAGGTGCGCCGTTATCGCATCGATGAGCCTCTGAATAGCAATGAATTGGCAGAGCGTGCCAATCTGCATAGGCTTTTTGCTCAGCGCAAGGAGTTCCGTAAGCAGAATTGGAGTGCACTGGCCCGTAACTGGACGCATAGCGTGTTTTATCAGTTGGATTTGGCTGACGCTGCCGAGCAGTTCCAAAAAGAACAGATTCCCCTTCCACCACCATTGCCAGCTGACGCACCGCTGATGACGCGTATCCACGATGCCATGTTCCGTGGCGACAGCGATAAGGCTTTTGCCCTCTTGCGCCAGGAACTCACGGGGGCAGGTCCGATGAGTTCTCGGCAGAACTCAGGCGGACCTGTCCCTGTGAGTTCTGTCGCAGACGATCAGATAGTGTGGGGACGTTCGCCTGTACGTATTGATATTGCAGGTGGATGGACTGATACGCCGCCATACTGTCTGATGGAAGGGGGCAATGTCATTAATCTCGCCATAGAGTTGAATGGCCAGCCCCCGTTGCAGACATACGTGCGTCCATCGAGAGAACCTCGTATCGTGTTGCGTAGCATCGACCTTGGTGCGATGGAGGTCGTGGAGACTTATGAGCAGCTGACGGACTTCATGCATGTCGGTTCGCCTTTCTCCATTCCGAAGGCTGCCCTCGTCCTTGCCGGTTTTGACAAAGGCTTAGGTCACCAGACTCTTCAATCCCAACTGGAGTCGTTTGGCTGCGGCATCGAGTTGACGCTGCTATCTGCTATTCCTGCTGGCAGCGGTCTGGGTACATCGAGCATTCTTGCTGCCACCGTGTTGGGAGCCCTGAATGATTTCTGTGGATTGGGCTGGGATAAGAATGAGATCGGACATCGCACGTTGATGCTCGAACAGATGTTGACCACTGGCGGTGGCTGGCAAGATCAGTTCGGTGGCGTTCTGGGTGGCGTGAAACTCTTACAGACGGGTAGGGGATTCGATCAGAGCCCTCGGGTACGTTGGCTACCCAACGATCTGTGGCTTCAGCCAGAGTACCGCCCATGTCATCTGTTGTATTACACGGGCATTACCCGTACAGCCAAGCAGATACTGGCTGAGATTGTCCGTAGGATGTTCCTGAACCATGGCGGAGAACTGGCCTTGTTGCGTGAGATGAAGGAACACACGATGGAGATGTATGAGGCTATCCAGGAGAATGATTTCCAGAGAATGGGCCTGCTCATGCGTCGCACGTGGCAGCAGAACCAGCAGCTCGACAGTGGTACGAATCCCCCGGCAGTGAAGGCACTGACTGATCTCGTCGATGACCTCTGTCTCAGCTATAAGCTGCCAGGCGCAGGCGGTGGCGGTTATCTTTATATGATTGCCAAGGATTCCGAAGCTGCAGCCCGTATTAAGCAGATCCTGAATACGCATCGTCCTAACAAGAATGCGCGTTTCGTTGAGATGACACTTTCTACGTCGGGGCTGCAGATTAGCAGGAGTTGAGGGGTTTGGGTTTACGGTTTACAATTTACGGTTTACGGTTGACAGTTTATAGTTTAGGGTTGTGGAGTTTAGGACGATTGTCGATATTGAGAAGCCTGACTTTGAGATAGGTCCCTGCGAAGAGATGCTCTTCGTGGGCTCTTGCTTTGCCGATAGGATAGGCAAGCGCTTCCAGGAGGAGAAGTTCCGCGCTGTGGTGAACCCCTTCGGCGTGATGTACAATCCTGCCTCCATCCTCCACACAGTTGAACGTGTGGCGGCTGCAAAGACCGTCTTCCTCACCCTGGGCACCAATCACGTCTATCGGTTGAAGGAAACAGGCGAGATTGTCGATAATTGCCAGAAACGGCCCGCAACCTTGTTCGATGAGGAAGAGCTGACGGTAGATCAGTGTGCCGACTATCTGCAGCAGGCTATTGATATCCTTCGAGAGAAGAATCCCGATGTGCATATTGTTCTAACGGTCAGTCCGATCCGTTATCGCAAATACGGCTATCATGGTTCGCAGCTCTCAAAAGCCACGTTGCTGCTGGCCGTCGAAAGACTTACCGTCAACTGTAAACCGTCAACTGTAAACTGTAAACCGTCCACCGTCAACTATTTCCCCGCCTACGAAATCGTCAACGACGAGTTGCGCGACTACCGATTCTATCAGGACGATATGCTCCACCCCTCATCTCAAGCCGTGGAGTATATCTGGCAGCGCTTTTCAGAGGTCTATCTGAGTGATGAGGCCAGATCGTTCTTGAAAGAGTGGGCGCCGTTGAAGGCAGCACTGACCCATAAGCCGTTCGATCCTGCTTCTGAGGATTATAAGGCTTTTATGGATAAAACTATGTTAAAAATAGCAGCATTGCAGAAAAAATATCCTACCTTTGCATTTTAAATGATCAAATAGTCAAATATCAAGATGAAATATTCTATAGAAAAAGTGACGACGCTGATTGGAGCGCGTCGTATCGGTGAGGCCGATGCACAGATTGGTTGGCTGTTGACCGACAGTCGTTCGCTTTGTTTCCCAGAGGAAACTTTGTTCTTTGCCTTACGTTCCGCCCGTAATGACGGCCATCGTTATATCGGCGACCTCTATCGTCGTGGTGTGCGTAACTTTGTGGTAGAGTCAAAAGGACTTCAGGAGACTCAGCCTCAGGGGCTTGATGGTATGGCTGACGCCAACTTCCTCGTAGTGCCTTCGCCCTTGGCTGCCCTCCAGCGACTGGCTGAGCGCCATCGTGATGAGTTCGATGTCCCCATTGTGGGTATCACGGGTTCCAATGGTAAGACGATGGTCAAGGAGTGGCTTTACCAGTTGTTGCTCCCTTCACAGAAGATTGTCCGTTCGCCGCGCAGCTATAACTCTCAGATCGGCGTGCCTCTCTCGGTATGGCTGTTGAACGAGCAGACCGAGGTGGGTATCTTTGAGGCCGGTATCAGTCAGCCGGGTGAGATGTTTGCCCTGCGCGACATCATCCAGCCCACCATCGGCGTGTTTACCTCGCTGGGTGCAGCCCATCAGGAGAATTTCCGTTCGATGGAAGAGAAGTGTATGGAGAAGCTTGAACTGATGCACGACACACAGGCGATGGTCTATTGCTCTGATAACGATACCGTCAGCCGTTGCATCCGCCGCATGCAGTACAAGGGCGAGAAGATCGCCTGGTCGCAGTGCGACGAGCAGGCCGCCCTCTTCGTGAAGAGCACGAATATATCTCACTCCTCACTCCTCACTCCTCACTCCACATTCCACATTCCACCTTCCACAATCAATCTTCCACAATCCACAAAGATTACCTACATCTGGCAGGAAGAAGAGAACTGTTTTGAGATTCCGTTCATCGATGAAGCGAGTGTCGAGAACGCTATTACCTGTGCAGCCGTTGCTCTTTACATGGGACTGACGCCCTCACAGTTGGCCGAACGCATGCCTCGCCTGGAGCCTGTAGCGATGCGATTGGAAGTGAAGGAAGGCCAGCGTGGTTGTCTGTTGATCAACGACTCGTATAATAGTGACATCAACTCGCTCGACATTGCTCTCGACTTCATGAACCGTCGTGAGGCTGCCAAGAAGACGCTGATTCTCAGTGATATCTTCCAGACGGGCGCTACGCCGGAGGCGCTCTATACCCAAGTGAGCGAACTGGTCGTGAAGCGTGGCATCGAGAAGTTTATAGGTATCGGTGCGGAACTCTCGTCTCAGGCCGACAAGATCCAGGTGGCCGACAAGCAGTTCTTCATGGACGTGCCCCATTTCCTCTCCAGCGATGCCTTTTCCGGTCTGCGTAATGAACTGATCCTGCTGAAGGGAGCGCGCTCTTTTGGTTTCGATCAGATAACGGAACAGTTGGAACAGAAGGTACACGAGACCATCCTTGAGGTGAACCTGAATGCGGTGGTGGATAACCTGAACTATTACCGCTCGTTCCTGAAACCCGAGACAAAGATGGTTTGCATGATCAAGGCTGATGGCTATGGAGCCGGTGCTGTGGAGATAGCCAAGACGTTGCAGGATCAGCGGGTCGATTACCTCGCTGTAGCTGTGGCCGATGAGGGCGTCACGCTCCGTAAGGCAGGCATTACGGCCAATATCATGATCATGAACCCAGAGATGACTGCCTTTAAGACCATGTTCGACTACGATCTGGAGCCGGAGGTCTACTCTTTCCGCCTGCTCGATGCGCTGGTCAAGGCGGCCAGAAAAGAAGGCATCACGGGCTGGCCTGTACATATCAAGTTCGATACTGGCATGCATCGTCTGGGGTTCGATCCTGTGGATGATATCTTTAAGCTGATCGACCGTCTGAAGCATCAGAATGCCATCATCCCGCGTTCGGTCTTCAGTCATTTCGTAGGCTCTGACAGCGACGGCTTCGATGAGTTCTCTGCCCGTCAGTTCGCACTCTTTGAGGAGGGTAGTCAGAAACTCCAGAGCGCCTTCAGCCATCATATCCTTCGCCACATGGACAACTCTGCTGGCATTGAGCATTTCCCAGAGCGCCAGATGGATATGTGCCGCCTGGGACTTGGCCTCTATGGTGTCGATCCGCGAGACAATCGTATCCTCCATACCGTATCCACGCTGAAGACCACGATACTTCAGCTGCGCCATGTGCCTGCTGGCGAGACGGTCGGTTACAGCCGTAAGGGTAAGATCGATCGCGACTCAGTCATTGCTGCCATTCCTATTGGCTATGCCGATGGCTTGAATCGCCATTTGGGTAATCGTCACTGCTATTGTCTGGTGAACGGTCAGAAGGCGGAGTACGTGGGTAACATCTGCATGGATGTAGCGATGATCGACGTGACGGATATTCCCTGTATGGAGGGCGATCAAGTGGAGATCTTTGGCGAGCACCTGCCCGTCACCGTCCTCAGCGATGCCCTTGATACCATCCCATACGAGGTCTTCACGGGCGTTTCCAACCGTGTCAAACGCGTCTATTTCCAGGATTAAATAACCTCCCGTTGGGGTCTGGCACTGACGTAAAGTCGCCCCCGCGACTTTCTCGTCAGGTCCTGACCCTAGCGTGAGGCCCCCGCCGCTGATAGAACCGAACTCATTGGGGGGGTTATTCGAAATCGAATAGTTTGATAAAACCTGTTAAGGTGAGGATGTGCCGAACTTCACCTTCGACGTTCCTCAATACCAGCCGGCCCCCTTTGTCAGCACTTTCTTTTTTCAGTTTCAGCAGTCCACGAAGGGCGAGGCTGCATATATACTCCAGGTTTTTGCAGTCGAGCACGATGGACTTGTCAATGTTCTCTTCAAGTACTTTGATGTCCTCCATAAACTGCGAGGCTGCGTTGGTGTCAAGCCATCCTGAAAGGATGCCTACGTAAGTTCCGTTTTGTTCTTTAATCTCGATGTTCATTTTGTTTAATATTTTAGTTTTTATAGTTGCTTCTTCAGTGTGAGCCGATTATAACCGTCGGCAGTACGTTCGTAGCTGAGCGTATCCATGATGCTGCGAACCAAGTAAATGCCCAGGCCGCCTATTTGACGGTCGTCGAGCTCTGCATCTACATCAACTTCTGAATACTGTGTGGGGTCAAAGGCTTCGCCGTGATCCTTGACAACCAGAGTCAGAAGCTTATGCTCACTCACGTCAGCAGTCACTTCCACATGGCCGCGCATACCCTTTGGGTAGGCGTAGTTGATCACGTTGGCCACCCATTCCTCCAAGGCAAGGTTCAGGTTCTTCGCTGTTTCTTCGTCAATGCCGTGCTCACGGCAGACAGAGAAGAAGAACGTGCGCAAGCGTCCTACCTCCGACATCTCGTTCTTCATGATCAGTCGGCGCGAAGGTGTCGAGCCGTCCTCCATGGTTGTGCCGTGGCGCAAGAACAGCATCGTCAGGTCGTCGCCCTGTTCCGTTCCGTCGGCAAACACACTGACATGCTGTTTCAGATAGTCGATGATCTCGATGCCCGAAGCCCGGCAGTTCTTTTCCACATCGTGAAGCACGCGATGGTCGCCGAAGAGTTTCCGGCTACCGTCTTCCGACAAGTATATCGCTTCCGGCAGTCCGTCCGTATAAAGCAGTAGTGCGCTGCCTGGTGGGAAATCCACCTGCTGTTCACCATATTTATAACGATCCTCCACGCCAACGGGCAGATTGTTCTCCACCTCTAGCAGACTACATTCACCTTCAGCCGTAATCATCACAGGTGCATTGTGGGCCGCATTACAATAAGTAAGGTGGTGCGTCTTCAAGTCGAGCACGCCCACGAAGACGGTGACAAAGATATACGAGTCGTTGGTTGAGGCGATAGCATGGTTCATCTCCCGAACGATGTTGGCGGCACTTTGGTAGTTGCCGGCCAGATTGCGGAACAGCGTTCGTGTGACAGCCATATACAGCGATGCAGGCACTCCTTTTCCTGCCACGTCGCCGATAATGAAGAAGAGCTCATCGTCCTCGATGATGAAGTCGTAGAGGTCGCCGCCCACCTCCTTGGCAGGAGTCATCGAGGCATAGAGCTCGAGGTCCTGCCGTTGTGGAAATGTCGTCGGGATCATGCCCATTTGGATGTCATGGGCAATCTTCAGCTCGCTCTGCAACCGTTCCTTGCTGGCAGTGGTGGCCTGCAGGTCGTTGATATGCTGTTTCAGGGAACGCTGCATGTATTCGAACGAGTTCCTCAGTTGCAGCAGTTCGTCTTCAGAATGGATGGTCGGCAAGGGAGTGTCAAGATTGCCGTTGGCTATCGACATGACCGACTCGGTAAACTGTCTCAGTGGTCTGACCATCTGGTAGATGGCCCAAGTACAGAATATAAATAGTGACGCAAGTCCGACGACAAACACGATGGAACCGTATTTCACGATCTGATGGGTCAGCGGCAGTGTCATGCTGTCACCCGTAAAGCGGAAGAACAGTATAACCGCCACCAAAAAGACAGCTGCTGCAACACCCATGATTCTGAAACTGAGTCTTGCGGCAAACGACTTCCGATAGGCCAGGTCGTAATGATATTCGAAGTTAGGTTCCTCTACCACGTCATCATCTTTTGTGTGAACGTTCCATTTTATTCTTTATGGTTGCAAATATACATATTTTACCGATAATAAAAAAGAAATATCCGAAAAATATTTTTTAATCGCCGCACCGCCAACCTCTCGCTGGGGTCAGACCCTGAGCCTACCCTCATGCGAAAACGTGTCTCCAGAATGTCGTACTTTTGCATTGTCGGAAGGAGCGTTTACGGGATTTAATTCCAGAACTTTTTCCTATTAATTCCAGAAAGTTCTACTATTAATACTAGAAACTTGCCTCTGGGGCCAGGCCCCAGTGCGAGGGGTTTTCCTTGTGCCAGACCCTAGCAGCTGAAAAAGCACTGTTCAGACGTGAATCGGATCATCACCAAGTATGGTCTGTTTGTGATCGATGGTTCACGCTTCACGAGTCTATGGATGCAGCAACTCTACTCTAAAGATGCTGCAAAGTTGCTCCACTCCCGCGCATACCTATCAATGCGCGCGGAAGATATAGATATGGATATAGAAAAAGAAAAAAAAGAAAAAGTGCGTATCTTTGGGTGACACGCACTCTCAGTTTGAAACTCCGCGCGCGGGCAGGCGACATGCGCGAACTCGATGCCCGCCACAAAACGTAACGAATCGGCCTGCGATTCATTACTTTTCGCTCGCTGAAACGTTACGTTTCGTCATGCGATTCGTTACCTTTCGCCAGCGTGATTTTGGCTAACTCGGAAAGGCCGAAAAACTTGGAATCGGGCGAAAAATGTTGTACCTTTGCCGATGTAAATTGCAACTTGGGGCCTGGCCCCAAAGTACAGTTTTGCAACTCGGGGCCTGGCCCCAGAATGCAGTTCCGTTAACGATAACGTAAAAAAAGATGGCGAAAAGCTATGCGTTTCGCTTTTTTTTTGTACCTTTGTAGCGGAAAACTAATGAAATAAAACAAATGGAACAAGTATTCAGTTACATTATCAGTCTGGGGGCGTCAGTGATGATGCCGATTCTGTTTACGATTATCGGCCTGTGCATCGGCATGAAGTTCGGAAAGTCACTGAAATCGGGACTCTACGTGGGTGTCGGTTTCGTGGGACTGGGTATCGTGACCGCCCTGCTGACGAACAACTTCGGTAGTCCGCTGAATGAGATCTCACGCCTGTACAACCTGCAGCTCGGCGTGTTCGACATGGGTTGGCCTGCTGCTGCGGCAGTGGCCTATAACACGGCGGTGGGCGCACTGATCATCCCCATCTGTCTGGGTGTGAACTTCCTGTTGCTTATCACAAAATGCACGCGCACAGTGAATATCGACCTGTGGAACTACTGGCACTTCGCCTTTATCGGAGCCGTGGCTTACTTCGTGATGGATCAGAGCCTGGCTTGGGGCTATTTCGCTGCCATCGTCTGCTATATCATCACCCTGGTGATGGCCGACCTGACGGCCGAGAAGTTCCAGGGCTACTACGACGATATGGACGGTATCTCTATTCCCCAGCCGTTCTGCCAGAGCTTTACGGCCTTTGCCATTGGCATCAACTGGCTGCTCGACAAGATTCCCGGTTTCTCGAAGCTCGACATCGACGCTGAGGGACTGAAGCGGAAGTTCGGTGTGCTGGGTGAGCCTATCGTGCTCGGTGTGATCGTTGGTGCGCTGATCGGTGCCGTGGCTCAGCTCGACATCAAGAAGGTGCTCTTCCTCGGTGTGACGATGGGTGCCGTGATGGAGCTGATCCCGAGAATCACGAAGCTCTTCATCGACGGTCTGAAGCCGATTGCCGAGAAGACGCAGGAGGTGGTCCAGAAGAAGTGGGCTGGCAAGAAGGTGTATATCGGCATGTCGCCAGCACTGGTGATTGGTCATCCGACGACCCTCGTGGCCTCACTGATCCTGATTCCGCTGGCTCTGTTGATGGCTGTGGCCCTGCCTGGCAATGAGTTCCTGCCGCTGGCCTCGCTTGCCGGTATGTTCTACGTGTTCGTGATGGTGCTGCCCTATACCAAGGGAAATGTGGTGAAGACTCTGATCGTGGGTATCATCACCGTTGGCATCGGTCTGTGGTTCGTGACCGATATGGCACCTGCCTTTACGCAGGCAGCCCAGACGGTATATGCCCAGACGCAGGATCCGGCAGCCAAGATTCCTGAGGGATTCCAGGCTGGTGCGCTCGACTTTGCATCGAGCCTCTTCGGTTGGGTGATCTACAAGTGCGTGAACAGTCTGGCTTATGTGGGTGCTGGCGTGCTGACACTCATCACCATCGGCATGGTGTTCTGGAACAGAAAACTTATTGTGGCCGACGAAAAGAAAAGCAACGGACAACAGGACTGATTAAAAAAGTCCTTAAGTCGTGTAGTCCGTTGCCAAAAATAGAGGGATATTATTTAAACAGTATATAACAATGAAGAAAACGATTCTGACTATTGTGGGGGCTGTGGCCCTCTCGCTTTCTGCTAATGCGCAGGAGGCCGACAGGTTTGTTGGTGCACAGCACGTGAAGTTCCAGACAGCCTGTCATCCTGAAGACGTGAAGCACTACGACACGAAACTGCTCCGTGAGCGCTTTGTGATGGAAAAGGTGATGGAGGCCGATTCGATCCTGTTGACTTATTCGCACTACGACCGCTTCATCTTCGGTGGTGCGATGCCCGTGAAGACAACCCTGACACTGGAGAACTTCTGGGAACTGGGTCTCGATGTCGACAACACCATCAAGGAGAAGTATTTCTTGTATAACCGTGAGCTCGGCGTGGTGAACTGCGGCGGAGGCGACGGTGTGGTGATCGTCGATGGCAAGGAGTATGCACTCTCACCCAAGGAGGCTCTCTACATCGGACGTGGTCATATCGGCAAAGACAACGACGTGAACAAGAAAGTGCAGTTCCGTTCGAAGGATCCGAAGAATCCAGCCAAGTTCTATCTGAACTCGGCTACCGCCCATCAGCACTACAAGACCCAGTGGATCACCCTCGACGGTCGTGGCGGCTCGTTGAAGGCTGCCATCTGGGGACCAGTGGGAACTGTAGAGGAGGCCAACAACCGTACTGTCTACAAGCTCATCGTGAACGATGTGTTGGAGGAGGGTCCCTGCCAATTGCAGCTCGGACTGACCCAGCTGAATCCGGGTGCCGTCTGGAACACGATGCCGCCTCACACACACGGTCGCCGTATCGAGGCTTACTACTACTTCAACCTGCCTGAGGGTCAGACCATCTCTCACGTGATGGGTCAGCCTCAGGAGAGCCGTAACGTATGGCTGCACAACGAGCAGGCCATCATGAGCCCCGAGTGGTCGATGCATGCCGCTGCAGGTACTTACTACTATACCTTCATCTGGGGCATGGCCGGAGAGAACCTCTACTATAACGACAAAGATAATATTCCCGTAATAGATATTAGATAACTATGGCACCTGTACAAACTACCAAGATGTCCAACTTCCGCTGGGTCATCTGTGGATTGCTCTTCTTGGCAACCACTGTCAACTACATGGACCGTCAGGTCTTGTCGCTCACCTGGAAAGACTTCATCGCACCAGAGTTCCACTGGACTGATGCCGACTACGGCACCATTACTGGACTTTTCTCACTGTTCTATGCCATTGCCAACCTCTTTGCTGGTAAGTTTATCGACTTGATGGGCACCAAGAAGGGCTATCTGATTGCGATCTTCGTCTGGTCGACCGGTGCCGTGCTTCACGCCGGATGCGGTTGGGCAGCCATGACCATCGAGGGCTATGACTCTATCGAGGCGCTGCGCATGGTGCAGGCGGGAAGCGATGCTGCTGTGGCCATTGCGACTGTCTCGGTTTGGCTCTTCCTCAGCTGCCGTCTGATACTTGCTGTCGGTGAGGCCGGTAACTTCCCTGCTGCCATCAAGGCGACAGCCGAGTATTTCCCTGCCAAGGACCGTGCTTTCTCTACCTCTATCTTCAATAGCGGTGCCTCTGTAGGTGCGCTCGCTGCGCCTGCTACCATTCCCCTTCTGGCACGCGCATGGGGCTGGGAGATGGCGTTTATCATCATCGGTGTGCTGGGTTATGTATGGATGGGCCTGTGGATGTGGCTTTACGACAAACCTCGTAAGAACAAACGCGTCAATCAGGCTGAGCTCAACTATATCGAGCAGGATATCGACATCGCTACGGTGCAGGATCGTAACAACGTGAAAGAAGAGAAGGCCATCCCGTTCTTCAAGTGTTTCAGCTACAAGCAGACTTGGGCTTTCCTCGTGGGTAAGTTCATGACTGACGGTGTATGGTGGTTCTTCTTGTTCTGGGCACCTGCTTATTTCAGCGATCAGTATGGCTATACCTCAGATTCTACCATGGGTATCATGCTCATCTTTACCCTCTATTTCATCGTGACGGTACTCAGTATCGGTGGTGGCTATCTGCCCAAGTACTTCGTGGAGAAGCGAGGCATGAATCCCTATCTGGGTCGTATGCGCGCCATGTTGATCTTTGCCTGCTTCCCAGTATTGGGCTTGCTGGCACAGCCTATGGGTGCATACAGCGCTTGGTGGCCTGCCATCTTGATCGGTCTGCTGGGAGCCGGCCATCAGGCTTGGAGTGCCAACCTGTTCTCTACCATCGGTGACATGTTCCCCAAGTCGACCATCGGTACAATCGTGGGGCTGGGTACTATGACGGGTGGTTTCGGTTCGATGGCCATCAACATGGGCTCAGGTAATTTCTTTACCTGGGCATCGGCTCAGGGCAGTGCCTTCACCTTCTTCGGCTTTGAGGGTAAGCCTGCCGCCTACATGGTGGTGTTCTGCATCTGTGCCGTGGCTTATCTCATCGGCTGGTGCATCATGAAGGCCCTTGTGCCTAAGTACAAGCCCATCGTGGTTGAGGATTAAAGAATAGAAACAGAATTGCATAAAAGTCAGGGGTTTCTCTATTGAGGAATTCCTGACTTCTGCTTGTTTAGGGTCGAATTGCTTCCATTTTGTAGTTTTTTAGCTGTAAAAATACGAAGAAAAAGAGAAAAAGTAGTATCTTTGCACCCAAAATGTATCAAGATGATGGAAGAAGATGTTCGTAAAGAGACTTTGAAGCGCGTAGCGCATGAGTTGGCCATGGCTGGTCAGAAGCAGAATGCCCCTCTCTCAGAGGAGCAGATTGCCACGCTGTTGATACAGAAACTGATGACCGTGATTCCGGAGGTGACGGAGGTAAGACCGCAGTCGCTGGAGTGCGATGTCGTCAGGTTCCAGAACAATAAAGAGAAGTGGGTGGCACTCGTCGGACTGCTTGACGGCTATCCTTATGAGATATTTACAGGTCTTCAGGATGATGAGGAAGGAATTGTCCTGCCCAAGAATGTCGTTCACGGCAAGATCATCAAGCAGGTGAATCCCGACGGCTCGAAGCGCTATGACTTCCAGTTCGAGAACAAGCGTGGATACAAGACGACGGTTGAGGGCCTTTCGGAGAAGTTCAACCCCGAATATTGGAACTATGCGAAGCTCATCTCGGGTGTGCTTCGTTACCGTATGCCGTTAGAGCATGTGATCAAGCTCGTCGGTTCGCTCTCATTGAAGGATGAGAGTATCAACACGTGGAAGATAGGTGTGGAGCGCGCCTTGAAGAAGTATCTCCCAGGTATGCATGACGAGGATTCCGGAGAATCAGCTGACTAACACCATCACTTGTCGATGAAGTTTGAGCAGGGCTATATATCGTTGCGCGGTATGCGTTTTCACGCTTTTCATGGGGTGCTCCCTCAAGAGCGCGTCGTGGGCGGTGACTACGAGGTAGACCTGCGCGTGGGTTATCCGCTGGCTAAGGCCCTCACTTCCGACCAGGTGGAGGATACGCTCAATTACGCCTCGCTCTATTCGCTCGTGGAGCGTGAGATGAAGCAGCCCTCCTCGCTGTTGGAGCATGTCTCCGGGCGCATCGCCGAGGCCGTCTGCAAGGCGTTTCCTAAGGCGCTCTCCATCGATCTGACACTAACTAAACTGAATCCTCCCATGGGAGCCGATTGCGACGGGGCCAGCGTGGAGATTCATTTCATAAATGATAATAATAACTGATGTTTAAGAAGATTGTATTATTCCTGATAACGATTATTTGCTTTGCCTTGTCTGCCGACGGTGCGAACAAGCGGTTCACGCTGGTCATAGACCCCGGGCACGGTGGAAACGACGCAGGCGCCATAGGAGCGATATCCAAGGAGAAGAACCTGACACTGAAGTTCGCCCTCGCTTTCGGGCAGCTGGTTGAGCGTAACTGTCCTGACGTAAAAGTCATCTACACCAGAAAGACCGACCGATTCGTAGAGCTGTATCGCAGGGCAGAGATTGCCAACAATAACAAGGCAGACCTCTTTATCTCCGTCCATATCAACGCAGTGCCCAGGGGACGTATCGCCCGTGGTTTCCAGACCTATACCCTCGGTACGAGCAAGCGCACGGGAAAGCGTAATGGCGTAGAGCAGAATCTCGAAGTGGCCAAGCGCGAGAATGCCGTCATCCTGCTCGAGAAAGACTATAAGCAGACCTATCAGGGTTATGACCCCAATTCGCCTGAGAGCAACATTATGTTCGAGTTTGTTCAGGACAAGAACATGGAGAACAGTGTGGAACTGGCCAAATACATGCAGCGCTATGTGTGTCAGGCCACAGGCCGTAAGGATATGGGTGCCCAGCAGGATAACCTGGCCGTGCTGCGACTCTCGTCAATGCCAGGCTGTCTGATAGAGTTAGGCTTCATCTCCACCCGCGACGAAGAGAACTATATGAACTCGAAGGCCGCAGAAGGCCAGTATGCCCGTGGCATCTTCAATGCTTTCCTGGCTTATTACAAGAAGCATGGAGGCAATAAGATTACCATCCCTTATCAGCCCGAGCCTGAGAGCAGGAAGGCGAATATTCCCAGTCTGATTCCACAAGATCAGGTGAGAGTAAAACCTTCCAAGAAGACGAAGGTGAAGGAGCCCGAACCGCAACCCGTAGAAGAGATGCCTGTCGTCGTTCCGCTCATGACACCCCAGCTGGAGCCTGTTGACGAGACATCCCAACAACCGCAGCCCGAAGCCGAGCAGCCTGTTGTAGAAGAGCAGCTCGTGGTGGTTCCTGTGACACCTCAGCAGCCAGTTGCCGAACCTGCCCCTCAGCCACCGGTTCAGGAGCCGCAGCCTGTTGAAGTTGAAAAGCCTCAGGTGTCGGAGCCTGTGTTCAAGGTACAGGTATTGGTCAGCTCTTCGCGCCTCAAGACAGGCGATTCCCGTTTCAAGGGCCTTAAGGGTGTTGACAGCTATCAGGAAGGTAGTGTTATCAAGTACACGATAGGTGCTTCGACCAACTATAATGAGATCTATCGTCTGCGCCGTAGTATCACCGACAAGTTCCCCGAGGCTTTCATCATTGCCTTCAAGGACGGTCAGCGTGTCGATGTGAACGAAGCCATTCGTGAATTTAAGAAGAATAAAGGTATCAAATAATTGTAGATATTATGAGGAAGTATTCAAAAGAAATCCAGATAGCACTGGTAGCCATCATCGGAATTGTTGTGCTCTATGTCGGTCTGCAGTTCCTGAAGGGACAGACCCTGTTCTCATCGGATAATCACTACTATGTGAAATTCGATAATATCAGTGGACTCTCAGCCTCAAGCCCCATCTATGCCAACGGTTATCGCATAGGTGTTGTACAGCGTATTATCTACGATTACGAACATAATGGCGACATTGTGGCCGAACTGGGTGTCGATAACAAACTGCAGATTCCAAAAGGCAGTTATGCCGAGATTGTCAGCGACCTGCTGGGTAACATCAAGCTCGAAGTGAAATTCGGTCCTGATTTCGATGATATCATGGAGCCAGGTGATACCATCAACGGCGGTCTGCAGGACGGCGCATTGGGGCAGGTAGAGAAACTCATTCCCCATATAGAGAAAGCCTTGCCGAAACTCGACTCTATCCTTTATAATGTCAATGCCTTACTAGCTGACCCTTCGCTCAGGAATTCGCTTGGCAATATCGAGAAGATGACGTCAGACTTTACGAAGGTGTCGCATGATCTGACGATGATCTCTTCATCGCTGAATCAACAACTGCCCCACTTGCTGGCTACAGCTAATGGCGTGCTTAACAATGCCGATACGCTGACACATAATCTCAACGCACTTGACCTCGCTGCTACCATGGCCAAGGTCAATGCTACCCTGGATAATGTCCATACGCTTACCAACAAATTGAATAGCAAAGAAGGCACTGTTGGTAAGTTCCTCAACGACCCGGGCATCTACGACAATCTGTACTCAACGACTGCCCATATCGACTCGCTGATCATCGATCTGAAGGCCAATCCATGGCGTTATGTTCATATCTCATTATTTGGCAAGAAACATAAGTAATTTAAAATTTGTCTAAATAGGCAGAGCGGGACTAGCGTCAGATTGTGTCATTCGGTTTCCCCTCAGATATAGGGCATCACGGTCAAATTTTGTGTGTGACACAACAGTTGCGTTGTAGTTAAGCGCTTGATTGTCAGGTGATTAATATTTTGCAAATGACGATTTTGGCGTAATTGTACGTGAAACACCCTAAATGCCCATAGTATAGAGAGTTACGAAAGATTGTACACACGACGGATGTTTTTTGACATTTGGAAGTTTGAAAAAAAATTGCGACCTTTGCAGCACAATTAGAATCGACAAGCCTAAGTCTTGCAACAACAAAGAATAAAAGAATAACGATATCGCCGAATGAATAATAGTCATCAGGCGCTTTGGGACGACTGCCTTCGTCTGATCAAGGCAAACGTGTCGGAGCAGCAGTTTAAAACGTGGTTTGCACCACTCGTCTTCGAGTCATACTCCGAGGCCGAGAAAGTCCTCTTGGTGCAAGTTCCGAGTCCATACATCTATGAGTACTTGGAGCAGTACTACGTCGTACTATTAAGTAAGGTAATCATGCGCGTGTTCGGCCCTAACGTCTCACTTCGTTACAGGATTCTTACCGACAAGACCAATAATACCACGACCGATATAGAGAGTGAAGGACCTGGTGCTAATGTGGAGGTGCCTGCACCTACTCATCGTGGCAACCAGTCGCCAACCACCCTTGATGCCGCTTTACCCCAGCAGCTGAATCCTCAGCTCGACCCGAAGAAGAATTTCCATACGTTTATCGAGGGCGACAGCAATAAGCTGCCTCGTACCGTCGGCCTTTCTATTTCCGATCATCCAGGTAAGTCAACATTCAATCCATTCTTCGTCTATGGCCCCTCTGGATGCGGTAAGACTCATCTCGTCAATGCCATCGGTCTGCGCTGTAAGGAGACCTATCCACAGAAGCGTGTGCTCTACGTTTCGGCACGTCTGTTTCAGGTACAATTCACGGATGCCAGTCGCCAGAACACGGTTAACGACTTCATCAATTTCTATCAGACAATCGACGTGCTGATCGTCGATGATGTACAGGAGTGGGCTACTGCCGAGAAGACTGTCGCCACCTTCTTCCACATCTTCGATCATCTGTTCCGTCTGGGTAAGCAGATTATCCTGGCAAGTGATCGCCCGCCCGTAGACCTCAAGTGGCTGCAGGACCGTATGCTGACTCGTTTCTCATGTGGACTGATTGCTGAGCTTGAGAAGCCCAATACTCAGTTGTGCATCGATATACTCAATGCCAAGTGCCGTCGCGACGGTCTGAAGATACCTGCAGATGTCATCCAGTTTATTGCCGACACTGCTAACGGCAGTGTGCGCGATCTTGAGGGTGTGGTCAACTCCCTGATGGCTTATTCGATTGTCTATAACACGAATATCGATATGAAGTTGGCCGAGCGCGTCATCAAGCGTGCCGTGAAGGTGGATAACCACCCGCTTACGGTCGACGATATTCTCGAGAAGGTTTGCAATCACTACGGTATCAGCCAGCAGAACGTGTTCAGCAAGAGCCGCAAGCGTAATTACGTTCAGGTGCGCCAGGTGTCGATGTATCTTGCATCTAAGTATACGCGCATGCCTGCAGGTCGTATCGGGCAGCTCATCGGCAACCGCGATCACTCTACCGTCATCCACTCTTGCAATATTATAGAGCAGCGTCTGAAGGTCGATCAAGCCTTCCAGGCTGAAATCGCCAGCATAGAAAATTCTTTTAAGTTGAAGAAATGAATCATCCTCGCCAATGGGCGAGGATGATTTATTATAATGTGATACTTGCTCCAAAGATGAGCCATCGCCCAGGCTGTTCCACCAGTCCATAGTCGCGGTAACGCTTGTCAGTCAGATTGTTTGCCTCGGCATACACCTTCCATTGGTTTTGTTGCCAGGTCAGGCGGGCATCGAGTAGGGCATAAGGCTCGTAGTCGTGTGTAGCACCATCGAAGTCGGTGTATTGTCCCACACGGTCCTGCCATCTGAAGTTCAGCCCCAGTGTCAGTCTCTTGACCAGAGGCAGGTCGACTCTGGCCGTCAGCTTATGGCGCAGATACTCCAGTGCATATTGTGACACGATATGCTCTTCGAGCTCTTTGTCCTGATGGATATAGCCGTAGTCGATTCTGGTCTGAAGGGCTTTGATGGCGAAATCAATGCCAGTCTCAATACCTGTGCTGTTGATTTTGGTGTGGTTCACGCTTTGCCACACGGCCTCTGATCCCTTCGAAGTATCTATGATCCAGTCGATCATGTTGCGCCCGTTGTGATGCCAGATGGTGGCGTGGAAGGTGAATGGTGAATACTGAAAGGTCACGCCTGCCTCGAGGGCATTCATCTCTTCGGGCTTCAGATGGGGATCGGCCTGATAGCCCTGAAGCTTATAGTACATCTCCGTAAACGACGGCATGCGCAGTGAGGTGTTATATGAGGCGTGAAGCGTCCAGTTGCTGTTGGGTCTGTAGCTCAGGTCGATACCAGGGTATACCGTCATGTTCATATTGCTCCAGGTGTTCTTCACTGCCACGAATCCTGCAGAGAGTGTGAATTTCCTGAGCAGCACATTATGTTCGAGATAGGCACTGATGTTCGTGCGGTTGACACCTAACTCGTAGTCGCGGTCTGTCCCGCTGATATGGTGCTTCTGTGCCAGAGGCTCACCGAGATTACCACTGACGAGATCCTCGTTCCTCAGTTCTGCGCCGAAGGCTGTACGCATCTGGATACGTCCGCCATGATCGGGCGCACTTTCTGCACTGAACCAGTCGAAATAGCTACTGAGGTTCACGCCATAGACGTCGGTGCGGTTATAGTTGTATTTCATCAGCTCTGGCTGGCCTCGATAACCTTCATAGCGGTCTTTGTTCTGGTTCCAATAGATGGAAGGCATCAGTCTGAGTTTGCCGAAATGGGTCTCGGCCTGGATGGCTGAATAAAGCTTTGTGGTGTGCTCATATTGGTTGTCGGCCTGCCATTTGGGCGATGCATAGGAGGTGCTTGATCCCCATCCTTTGTCTGCAATGCCAAGGTGCCAGTTGATGCGCACCTGTTGATCCTCATACTGGCCTTGATAGAAAGCTTTCGCGCCACTGAAATCTGCATTCAGGTCGCCTGATTTTGAACGTGAGTAACCATCGCTCCGGCTGTAGCCTGCACTTAGTTGGTTGTTCCATGCCCCCTGTTTCAGGTTGGCTCTTCCGCTTACTTTGGCGTAGCCGTATGAGCCGCCTTCCAGATTCAGGGTCGTACTTGTCTTGGAAGCGGGCTTTGTTACGATATTGATTGCACCCACCAGCGATGATGAGCCGTAGATGCGACCTGCAGGTCCCTCAAGCACCTCAATGCGCACAATCTCGCTCAGGTCTACAGGCAAGTCCATTGCGTTGTGGCCCGTCTGTGGGTCACAGATATTGATGCCGTTGAGCAACAGGATAATCTGTTCGGAGGTGCCGCCTCGGATAGAGATGTCAGTCTGGGCTCCGATGGGGCCTCGCTGGCGTACGTCTACGCCAACGGCGTATTTCAGCAGATCGTTAACACTTTGTACGGGGGCCTGCGCAATATCGCGGCGATCCAGTACAGTTACCATTCTCGCAGCCTGACTCTTCGTCAGGGGCGCCCTCGAGCCTGTCACGCTGACTTCCTCGAGCATCATCTCGCGCGCTGTCGTCATCGTGGCAGAGTCGGTCACGACGGGATTCGTCGCAACACTCTCGGCAGAGGCATAGGTCAGTGTGGCAACTGAGAGTACACTGCATACCACCTCACGTCCCAGACAGGCAAAGAGCGAGTAGCCCTTGTTTCCGAAATGTCGGAACACCAGGACTTGGCGCTTCATGTTGAATGTCGGTTTGTACATTTTCTTTGTTAAAAATTGGAAATCGGATGCAAAGGTACTAATTTTTTTGTATCTTTGCAACTGCAAAAGGATAAAAAATATGAAGACGAAACATATCCAGTATGAAACGAAAGGCACATGTTCGAAGCTGATCGATGTGACAGCCGATGAGAACGATGTGATCCAGCAAGTGTTTTTCTTGGGAGGTTGTAACGGTAACCTGCAAGGAGTCAGTCAACTTGTGCGCGGACAGCGCATTGACGATGTCATCAAGAAGCTCGACGGTATACGTTGTGGCACAAAGGGCACCTCGTGTCCTGATCAGCTTTGCCGGGCTCTTGAGCAGTTGAAAAAGGCGCCGCTTTCTTAACTTTTAAGTGGCTTTCCCCTCATATTAAAGGCCCTTTAGTGTGATACTAAAGGGCCTTTGGTTTCTTGGTTCTATTCGTTGTCGTACATGTTGAAGGCGTGGGCCTTGTCGTCGCCATGGGTAGCGGCATCTTCCTGGCGCTGGCGGGCTTGCTCTGAGCGCTCGTTGAGCCACTTCTGGTGGGCGTCCTCAATTTCCTTTTCCTTGTTGGTGCGATACTGGTCGATGAGATTCTTGTAGAGGTCAAACCGCTCTTCGAGGGCGTTAGTCGCCTCGTCGATCTCTTCTTCCGGCAGTCCTATGACCTTCTGGGCCATGCGAGGGGTGTATTCACCTTTCACCCTGTTAACCTCGACCATACACTGATCGTAAAGCACCTTCACACCGTCCATCAGTACGTCGCGACGATCGTCGTTGACCTCGGGCATGTGGCAGAGGATGTGCCGCTCATCCTCATCGGGGTCGTCGGAGAGCATATCCTCTTCTGCGGCTTTGATGATTTCCTGCTTGAATTCGGGGTGAGCGAGTTTCAGCCCTTTGCAGATGTTGAAGATGAGCTTCTGGTCGAAGGGACAAATCTCGAAGGTGTATTCGTCGACAGACATAGCTCCGGCTACTTCTTCGAAGGTGCGGCTTTGCCCATCGTTGTCGGTAATGGCGACGGGCACTAATGCCGCGGGCTCTACCTTGACGCAGAGATTCATATAACGGTAGTTCAGGAGGACGGCGTAGCCATTGAGCTTGCCTTCCATTTCTCCTATGATTAGTTTGATAGCTCTTTTCATTGTGGTTTATTCGCTTTCGTTATCACTGTTACTGGGTCTGGTTGCGGGCGTCGGTGCATCGGCCTTCGAGAGCTTTGCACTGAGCTTGGATGAAGAGGGAGCGCCTGGCACGGCAATACCGTCGCTGATGTTCTTCGACTTGAACGAGGTCTTGGCCTCGATGTTGTCGGCGGTAAGTTTCGTCATTGTGGCATCGGCTTTGAAAGTGGTCTTGCCGTAGAGGGTATTCTCGCCGTAGTATTCGGCCTTCGAACCGCTGAGGGCCACGTTGCCACCGTCGAGCTGTACGACGGCCTTGGCATCGCCCTGCTGCATCTCTGCGGTGGTTGTACCGAAGATGGCGGTCTTGTCGGAAGTGAGCTGCAGCTGGGTGCTGACAATGTCGTCGGAGGTACGGCCCACATACATGTTCTCTGCCACGAGCACCATGTTGCCGCCTGCTGCAAGGCCCGAGTCCGAGCCGTCGGAGGTGCTGGTGTCCATCGACTTGACGAAGACGTCCTTGCCGTTGAGGCTGATTTGCCCGATGGCCTTACCGTCCTTGTCGAGCGCATTGATGGCGGTATCGGCTGCAAGGATGGTGGCTGTACCTGTGGCGGTGCCGTCCTTGTCGACAGACTGGAGGGCGAAGTCCTTGGCGTTCACGTTGAACGAGCCAGAGCTGTTGCCCTCAGAGTCCTTGGAACAGAATTGCATGTCGGCGGTCTGCACGGCAAAGGTGCCGGTGCTGTTGCCCTCGTTGTCGAAGGAGAGGATGACGCTGTCCTGCATTCTCACACTGAAGCGGCTGTCGGCCGTCTGTACCATACCGTCGTCGCCACTGTCGAGGGCGTTGACGGAAACTTCTTTTGCCGTGATGTTGACGGTACCGACGGTCTCAAAGGTGCTGTCGCCATCCTCACTTTCTGCTGGCGTCGTATTGATGGTTGAGATGTTGACATCGTGAGTGGCAATGTTGACGTAGCTCTCATCGATAAGTGAGCCGTCGGACTTCTTGCAGGAGATATCGACCTTACCAGTCTGCAGCCGGATGGCAGCCTCAGGATTGGTGCGGATGTTACCGTCGCCGTCAATGGAGGCGAACTCCATCTGTTCGGCAGTGATGGAGAGTGAAGCACCTGTAGGATCGTCGGTAAACGAGCCTGTGGAGGTGGTGAGTTCGAGCTGCTTGGCCTGAAGGGCCGTCATCTTGCGCGTGGCCTCTGCCTGTCGCGAGATGGCATCGATGGCACGGTTGATGGCACTGCAGACGGAGGGTAGCAGAGCATTGTATTGCTCCGTCAGACTGTCGAGTTCCTGCATAGAGGCGCGCATCACCACTTCATCGACTGTGAGAGGATCTTGTAACAAGAGGAGGGCTTCCATCTCGCCGATGAGAGTCGTGGCAGTCGTCATAGCCGAAACGGCGTCGCTGGTAAGCGATGTGACGGCACTGGTGACACTGGTCAGTTTGTTGGTAACTTGATCAGAGTAGAGCTCGGAAGAGACGGAAGAGTCGATTTCCACGCGTTGATCGGCATGGATACGTACGCCTGGGGCACCTGTAGTGCGAGGTGAGTCGATGAAGAAACCATCATCCTCGCAGTCGTTACTCTGGATAGCGATGCGCTTGGCATGCTGGATGATGGATGACCCGCTGTGTACCACGTCCTCAATGCCGTCAAGGCCTGGATCGACGGCTTCCTGCGAGATGGTCGTAGCCTTGGTTGCTACGGCACCGCTGGCGCCTACGCCTTCAAGGCCCACCTTCTGGCCACGGATGACGATGGCTCCACCTTCGGAGAGAAGGGTGCCGCTGGCATCGACATTGCCGATGATGATCTCTGGGGCAGAGAGCACGAGGCGCTGGTCGTCGCGAATAACGCGCCCCTGAGCCACCTGACTGAATATATCGTTCTTGAGCTGCTGAATCTCAGCTTTCTGCTTGCGGATTTCGTCGAGATCGCTTGCTACACTGGCCTGGAACTTACCTAAGGCGGTAAGCCAGTCACTAAAATCTATTCCTAACATATTACAATGACTTTATACTGTTTATGATTGCGTCTACAGCCTTATCAGACATAATTAAATTCTTCAGAGCTTTAGAAGCGCCTGTGGGGTCGAAACTGATAGTACTATCAGGAGAGTCGGACAGCAGGATTTTGCCGTTGGAACCTGTTGCCCAGCGGCGACGGTTGTAGGTCGTGTCCACCCAGGGACTGGCAAATGTATCCCAAAGCCATTCCTTCGTAAAACCGTCTTTGAACAGGCTACCTCCATAATCCAAGATGGCTTTTGGCTCGGCTGCACTGGGTTCTGTGACCCAACTTTCAACTAGCGATTTCCATGCACTATCGTCAGCAACATCTTTACTTCCATCGTATGTGGCACTCAGCTTCACCTTATCTGTAGCTGCTACCTTCGAGCAGGCTTCTGCGACAAGCTTAAACACTGCTTTCCTTCTATAGAGATTGGTCAGGTCATCCCAATTGATGGTCTTATCTTCTTGGCTATCCTTGGTCAGGCTCTTATCGTTGATGGTCTTGAGAATACCATCTTTGCCTTTCAGTTCGTCGAAGATCGTGTTAAGGGCTGTCTGTACCTCATTCGTAAACATCTTGTCGCTATTAGTTAGTGCCAGGTCTTCGAAAGACTTCTCAAGATTCACAAATTCTGCAGCTAAATTTTTAGCCAAATTTTTAATCTGAGTCTGCTGGTTAGCATTGAACTTGGCGACTTCATCTTTAGCTTCTTTGGAACGGATTTTGTAACTATCATCCCATTTTTTTAGATCTTCGTAATAGAAATTCCTTGTGTCTCTCGTGAATTTATTTATGTCGGGCTTTCCTGTGAGTCCTGTGTCTGTTTTGACTTTTTCCAGAACTTCGTCTTCGTTGTATTTCTTAACGGGTATTTTATCTAGATTAAAGTCGTCATCTTTAAAATCGGAGGACTTGTTATCCCAGCCTTTCGTCATGATGCTGCTGAATGAGATGACGGCCTCATCCTTGTTAAGCATATCATCCCCAGTACCAGAGATGTCGGCAAAGCCTTTGATAGCAGTACACAATTTACTATATGAATCTTTAATCGTTTTGATGCGGCTCCCGACTTCTTCATTTACTTTTTTTATAGAATTCTCCAGTTTTGTGTAATCAGCCTCTGAGGTCTGCTCTTTACGGTAGGCCTGGTAAGGATATTCTGCAGAACCTTTTCCTGCCTCAACCTGTACGAAGGTGAACGATTTGATGGAGGTTGTGCCATCGATGGGGCGGGTGAAGACCTCAATCAAAGTTCTGATCAGAGTCACATCATAGAACTTGCTCACAAGATGATCGACTGTAGTCCTGGTGAAATTATATGCAGCATCCATAACACTTCTGCCTGAAGCTTGTAAGAATCTTTCCCATTTTGAGCTATTACCATCGAGACCGGAATCGGTGAAATAGCGACTACTGATGTTCTTGCCTGAGGTGATGCTGACCTTATTGGCTGCTTCGATTTCCACATTCTTGCCTTTGATGGAGATGTCGCCGTTGGGCGCATTGATACTGATGCCCGTGAAAGCATTCAGGGAAATGTCGCCGAGAGATGACTTGATGAGTATGCTACGTGTGGTCGTGTTCATTTCAATCTTATAGAATCCGCAACGGTCTGAGATGGTTGTACCACCAACCAACGAACTAAATCCTTTATCGTCATATTCTGGCCACAGATCGTTAGGGATGAAACTGTTGAGACCACTGATGATAGGTAGCATGTTCGCAAAGAATTGGTGGCCGCCTGGATCATCGTTGAAAGTGATGCTATGTCCATTGTGTGATGTGATTGTGCGATCGGGAAGTGACCCCCAGATGCCGTTGCTCTTTGGAGAGAGCAGGGAACCGCATACGTAGGGACGCTCGACGTTACCATCGATAAAGTCGATCATAACCTCATCATCAGGTTCGGGTATGAACTTGATGCCGCCGCCATCGGTTGCAAAGGGCATTGAGATACGAATCCAAGGAGAGACATCATCGTCGTCTTTCTGCCAGGCAAACCTGACGCGCACACGACCGATCTTTTTAGGGTCGAGATTCTCAACGACGACAGCGGGCTGTGCCTTTGACTCGCGGATGGTGGTATCGGGGAGCATCGGCGGAATGGGGATACAGGTGGGATTTTTTAAGTCTTCACCTGTCTCGAAGAACGGGATGGCTAACACCTGCTGCTCTATGACATATTTATTATTTTCATCGTTATGGTATAAGTTACCTTTGACATCGATGACAAGATAGTATTTGCTCTCAACCTTGATCTTGTCGCCGATCTTCAAGTCCTGAAGGTCGCCCTCGAAGTTGAGGATCAGGGCATTCTCTCCAACCAGTTTCTGCTGTTTTCGAACCGAATCGTAGAATATGGCATAGAGATTAGTAGCTTCACCGGCTTTGATGTTTGAGATGTTGTCGACGCCCGTGCCAAACTGGCGCAGTTCTTCACCATTCCAGTTCTCCTTATAGCTATCACCTTCCCAAGGATTGATGTTAACGTTCTTGTTGTTTTTGTTTTTGGTCCCCATGTTAATACCTGCTGCAGCCAGCTGGAATGCGGCAGAGAAGGCCATGTTGCTAATAATTTCACCCATAGAAGTAGCATTCAGGGCATCACAGATAACCCCAGCCGCATTTCTTCTGACATCGAACAGCTCATCCTTGTAACTGGTATAATTCTTCTCAATCTTGTCGAGGTAGTCATCATTAGCCAAAGGGTCGTTATAGGGATAATCTTGCTTATCCGCATCTTCCAGATATTTATAACCGAAGCTGCCACTGCTGAAGCTGCCTTCGTAAATGTCCTCGAAATGGTATTCTGAAGCCTTGTCTGAGAACTGGTATGTATCGGCCGTCTTATCGGTGATTTGCATTCCCAGATTGAGCTGGCCGTTCTCGTGATAGAGGAATTCACCACAGCGGTTGGCCGTGCGCTTGAGAAAGTCGTAGTAGCTCTCGTTATACTGTACGAGGTAGGGCTGCATGAATTCGTTCTTTGTGTTATCTTTGGAGGTGTCGGTGAAACTGATGATCTGGAGGTCATTGCTCACGGAATCCTTATTGGAACTGACAGAAACGGGCATCTTCTCCTTGAAGATATAGGTGCCAAGCTTTCTACCGGTATAGGCCTTTGAGTATTTGTCGAAAGTGAGCAGTTTGTCCTGACTGAAAATGTCCAGCTCGACGGTAATGGTAGTGGCGCCTGAGACTTTCTTAAAGAATGGCCTGAACTTGAAGACGTAATAGTTGGCGGCATAGGTAACCTTATCACTGTAGCTAAGTGAAACCTTCAATCGACCGTCGGTAGAATTCTCCACGAGTTCGCTTTTGATATCAGAACTTTTGGCTGTGGTCGATGTGATGGTGAAGGTGGCATGGATTTCGCCTGGGCGGTAGATGCCTTTGTCGAATGTGAGTTTTGTCAGCGTAACGTTGCCAAGTTTGGTGCTTGTAGTTGCTTGGTCCAGCTTATAGGTAACGTTGCCGATAGTTAGTTTGTAATCTGATGTTGACATAATCAGTTGGATTTATAAATTTCTAAAGTCCTGTTTCTATCTCTGCCGTTATAGATGATGGAATTGATCAGCAGGCGTACGTGTACGAGCATCTGCTCGGCATCTTCGCCATCGGCTGAGGTATAGTCGTCTTCGACATCTACGACGAAGCCTTTTACGATCATGGCGTCTTCGTAGTCGGCCAGTCGCTCGTAGGCTCCAAAGGTGGCGTTGAAGATGAAGGTGAAAGTGGCTGGCTGGTTCTGATGCATTTGCTCGTAGTAGAGTTTCCCGTCTTCAGGAACCCCCAGGCGCACGGTGAAGTCGATGGTTGATGGGAGCGTCTTGCCGTAAGGGTAGCCGGCATCGTTGCGACTACGACTGCACTGGTAGGAAAACTGGGTTATCATAGCACAGTGCTCTCTTAATATTCTGACGTCATTCTCCAGCAGATTCTCTGGATAGATAACGGCTTTCAGGTGGTTGGATAATTTTTGTGGCATCGTGTCAAGTCTTTATTGGGTTTGTTGATTATACGGATTGTGGAATTCCACGTTGTCGATAGAGATGGTATCGGCAACAAAAGAGAGTCTGATCAAGCGTCGCATACGACTGCCCAACTTGTAGTCTTCTGCTATCGAGAAGCAGTAGGCCGATTCGAAGGAGAGCTCGCCGATGGCTGGTTGGTGAATTGCTTTGACTGAGGGTGTGAGATCGAAGATGACTCGCCCGTTCATGGGTTCACCGTTGATATACCAGTCGTAGAGCGTGAGGTCGTCCTTACCGGGCGCCACCACAGTAAGTTCTACGCGCTCACAACGGGCATCGGTATCGGGGTACGCCAAGTCATAATGGCGTGAAAAGTGACAACGGCAGTTTTCTACCAAAAACTCTTTGGGATAGGTCTTGGTGCTGTTGTCACCAAATTGTAAGCGTGCTGTTAAAGCCATAAGATGTTGGATTAAGTTTTATATTTATTGATTTTATTTCCGGATGTAGTCGACGAAAGCATAGGGGTACTGATGTCGCTCGTCGGTGGAGTGGTCTTCGCGTGATGCTTCCTGCCACTCTGTATGATACTCGGGGAAGAAAGTGTCAGCTTCTGCTGGCGTGTCGTCAATCTCCGTGAGACAGAGGCGGTCGGCAACGGGGAGCGCCTGGCGATAGACGCTTGCACCGCCGATGATGTAGATGTCCTCGTCATGAGTGCAGTGCTGCAGAGCCTCTTCTAATGAGGGGTAGACATCACAGCCAGGAAACTTTTCACTTTTCACTTCTCTCTTTTCATTTCCGAAACTCTTGCTGAGGACTATATTCCTTCGATTGGGCAAGGCACCCTTCGGCAGAGAGAGAAAGGTGTTGCGGCCCATGATGATCGTATGTCCTGTGGTGAGCGCCTTAAAGCGCTTCAAGTCGTTGGGCAGCCAGTAGATCAGCTTGTTCTTATATCCGATGGCTCTGTCCTTCGCCACCGCTGCAATAATCGTTATCATATTATTATGTTTTCATCTGTCAACTGTAAACCGTCAACTGTAAACATTATAAACTAGACACTCACTTCCGCCTTGATGTGGGGGTGGGGATCGTAGCCTTCGAGTTGGAAGTCCTCGTACTTGAAGTCGAAGAGACTCTTCACATCGGGGTTGAGTATCATCCTGGGCAGGGGACGCGGCTCACGGGTGAGCTGTAGCTTGGCCTGCTCAATATGGTTCAGGTAGAGGTGAGTGTCGCCCGTGGTGTGAATGAAGTCGCCAGCCTTGTAGCCCGTCACCTGTGCCATCATCTGCAGCAACAGAGCATAAGAGGCGATGTTGAAGGGCACACCCAGGAAGGTGTCGGCTGAGCGCTGGTAGAGTTGCAGGGACAGACGGTCGCCTGCCACATAAAACTGGAAGATGGTGTGACAGGGTGGCAATGCCATCTCATTGACCTCGGCCACGTTCCAGGCAGAGACAATCATACGACGAGAGTTGGGATTGTTCTTCAACTGATCGAGCACATACTGAATCTGGTCGATAGTACCTCCTTTATAGTCAGGCCACGAGCGCCACTGGTGACCATAGACGGGGCCGAGTTCACCATTCTCATCAGCCCACTCATTCCAGATGCGTACGCCATGCTCCTGCAGATATTTCACGTTGGTATCGCCTTTCAGGAACCACAGCAGTTCGTAGATGATACTCTTCAAGTGGAGCTTTTTCGTTGTGAGCAGCGGGAAACCGTCGTCAAGGTTATAGCGACTCTGTGTACCGAAGATGCTGATGGTGCCGGTACCTGTACGGTCGCCCTTTTCAGTACCTTCGGTAAGGATTCGGTTGAGGATGTCTAAATACTGTTTCATTGTATATCTATGATTTTAACTTCTTCTGCTGGAAGATGGGTTGTTTTGATGCGCCAGGCCTTAGGATAGAGGTTGTTGGCGCGATTGCCGATGTTCTTGGCTGGCCCAAGGACAATACCTTTATAAGTGATATTGACGATACCGCGTGGGGTGTCAGCAGGCAATACTAACGCCTCGCCACGCAGATATTTCAAGGCCTCGGGGTAGTCGATGTTTATTCGAGGAAGGAGGATCGAGGAAGGAGGAAGGAGATTACTTGGGTCTAGAACTTTGAGGCATCTTGTTTTCTCCAACTTTTCCTTCGTCAGAGTATCCTCATTCCTCGTCCCCCGTTTCCTGATCACACAGACGAAGAGACCTTCGCTGCGGGTGATACCTGGGATGAAACGATAAACGGGGGCGGTGAAACCCTCTAAAAGCGAACCCGTGATATTCCACGAAGGGTCGGTGGGAATATTGAGCGCCTCGGCATCGAAGTTCTCGAGAATCCAGCGCACGTTCTCTTCGTTCTCTTTTAGATTAAATGTACACGTACTATATATGAGGAGTCCGCCAGGAGCAAGACACTCCCAGGCATCGGCTACAATCTCGCGCTGCAGTCGCCAGCACTTCTCCACATTCTGCTGACTCCACTCGCCGATGGTGGCAGGATCCTTGCGGAACATGCCTTCGCCAGAACAGGGCACGTCACACAGAATGAGGTCGAACGTGAGCTTGGCCTTGCGGAAATCACGCGGATAGTTGTTGGTCACCATGCTGTTGGGATAGCCCCATTTAGTGATGTTCTCCAACAGGATCTGTGCACGATTACTGATGGGCTCATTGCTCACCAGCGTGCAGTCGTCGGGCAATACGCTGAGCAGAGCGGTAGATTTTCCACCAGGAGCAGCACAGAGATCCAAAGCTCGCTTGGGAGTGGGGATATCGACACTCCTGATGATATGGGTGACGAACATCGATGCCGCCTCCTGTACGTAATAACAGCCGGCATGGAAGAGTGGATCGAAGGTGAACTGAGGTCGCCCGGCGAGATAATAGCCTTCTTCACACCAGGGGATTCTTTCTTGTGGAATGTGGAATGTGGAATGTGGAATGTGGCGTCTCGGGTTCAAGCGTATGCTGACGGGGGGCTCCTCATCGAAGGCTCCCATGAAACGGTTAAAGCGCTCGTCGCCCATTACCAGCCTCGTTTCACGTTTGAAATCCTCAGGTAATTGCATATTTTCTGCGCAAAGTTATAAAAAATATGGGAAAAAATAACTAACTTTGCAACTAATTTATGATTTGTTACGTCAAATAGGCGTAGAAATCAAAATTTAGAAAGATATGAAACAGTATTTAATCGCAATCGCAATGATGCTCTCGCTCAGCTTGAATGCTGATGCAGTAGCACAGAACCACCGCCATACGCCTCGTACGGAGCAGGTGGATTCTACGAAAAACAATCCTGACGCAATCGAAGCCTTTTCTGACACGACAGCTAGCGACACGACGTATAGTGGCGGTTATGCTACTCGTAGAAGTGTCAATGTCACGCTGTCCGACGAGGATTTCCATGGCATGATGAATGAGGTGTTCAGCAATATCGGCAGGAATGAGATTATGGGAATTAGCATTGTTCTGGGTACACTTTTCATCCTGTTCGTGCTCTTCCCAATCATTATCATCATCGCTGTGGTCTATTTCATCAACAGGAATCGCAAGGAACGACTCAAACTGGCTCAGATGGCAATGGAAAAAGGACAGCCGATACCTGAGCAGCTCTTGAAAGAGGAAGCCCGTGAGAACAGTGATGACTATCAGAAAGGACTCCGACAGATGTTCACAGGCGTAGGCTTGGCTATCTTCCTCGGTATCGTCGCAGGTACTACAGGCTTTGGCATAGGCGCGCTCGTATTCTTCATCGGACTCGGCAAATGGTATATCGCGCGACAGGCGAGGAACACGGAATACGACTCTCAGGTGAATCAGACAATCAACAATAGTGACAACAACCATTTAAATAATACAGAGTTATGACAAAAAGATTGATGCGCTCTAATGACAGAGTATGGGCAGGGGTTTGCGGTGGTATCGCCGAGTATCTGGATTTTGACCCCGTTTTGGTAAGAATCGCTTATGCTTTTCTGACGCTCTTTACAGCCTTCAGCGGACTGATCTTCTACTTCGTGCTGTGGATCGTCATGCCGGAGAAGAACTTGATTGATCAGAAGTGAGGAGTGAGGAGTGATGGCAGATCTGAGTGATATCTCTCTCGTAACGCAGGTGGCGGTATTCCACAACAAGAAGGCGTTCGACCAGCTTGTCAGGAAGTATCAGTCACCTGTGCGTCGATTCTTCCTGAATCAGACGTTGGGAGACGAGCAACTCAGCGATGATCTGGCACAAGAGACATTCATCAAGGCTTACGTGAACATCTCGAAGTTTCGTGCGATGTCGAGCTTCTCAACGTGGCTCATGCGTATTGCCTACAATGTGTTCTACGATGAGGTGCGCTCCCGCCGCCCTACAGAGGATGTGGATACCTCGGTGGCTGTGGCTCGTCAGACGGCTTCTGCCAATGAAAACCTGAAGATGGATATCTACGCAGCCTTAGCGCTGCTGAAGCCTGATGAACGTATGTGTATCACCCTCCAACTCATCGACGGCTATCCCATCGACCAGATCAGTAAGATCACGGGAATAGCGGAAAATACGGTGAAGTCGCATCTGCGACGAGGTAAAGAGAAAATGGCAAACTATTTAAAGCAGAATGGCTATGACAGATAGAGACGATATGATGATAGAGAAATTCTTCAATCAGGCTGCCCAGCAGCAGATTGAAGATCATGGTTTCACAGAGCGGGTGATGCAGAGCCTGCCCGAGCGTAAACTGCTGACTGCACATCGCATGTCTCAGTTGTGGACATTGTTCTGTATCGTGGTAGCCTTGACGTTGTTCTACATGTTCGGCGGCTGGCATACGTTGCAGGGCTTGTTCGTAGGCGGCCTGCGCATGATGCTGGGGTGGCTTGAAGTACTGATGGTAACGGCTCCGACAGCCGAGATTCCTGTTCCCATCAATCCGATGGCTCTTGCGCTGCTGGTGGCCTTTGTATTAATTTACCTTCCTTATCGAATAGGCCATAAGTTGTCCGCAGCACTCTGAACTCTGTGCGCCTGTTGAGTTGGTGACACTGTTCCTGCTGTTCCTCAGGGAGCGTGGTGATAAAGGCTTCTGATAGCACATCGCCCTCCTTGAGGAACGGATATTGTTCTGCCACCTTACGCTTGATCTTCTTCGGCATGCCCTCGCCGTAGCCTTTTGGCGTCAAGCGGTCGGCGGCAATTCCGTGGTCAATCAGATATCTGACCACACTCTCTGCGCGCTGTTGCGACAGGCGCTCGTTATACTGATCCGAACCACGACTGTCGGTATGGGCTGAGAGTTCGATCGTGATATTGGGATTCTCGTTCAGCAGGCCTACCAGTTCGTCGAGGGCTGTAGCAGATTCAGGGCGCAGCGTGGCTTTGTTGAAGTCGTAGAAGATATTCTCGATGAGTACAGGTGCAGAGATATTCGCCAGAGGGAACTGCAGGGTGTATTCCTCAGATTTCATGGCTGGCTCTACGCGCAGTTCCTCTTGATGGTTCAGAAATCCCTTACAGGTACCAAGGAATACATAGTCCACACCAGGTTTGATCTCCTGTGTGAATGAGCCGTCGCCACGAACGCTGAGCTTCAGGTTCGTACCGTCGTTGCCCACCATATAAACTTGTGCCGCTGTGAGTTCATAGCCGTCCTGCTCGTAAACCCAGCCTTTGACGGTCTGTATGATCTCGGGATTATAGAAGCTGTAGATGTGGTCGTTGCCTCGATTGTCGCCACGACTCGAACAGAAGTAACCCTGATTCTTCTTGCCTTCGAAGGTCATTCCGAAGTCGTCGCCCTGCGAGTTGATGGGAAATCCGAGATGCTCCAGTTGCCTGTTTTTGTAGATGAAGATATCCAGTCCTCCCATGCCCGGGTGACCGTTGCTCGAGAAGTAAAGGTCGCCATTGGGACGGAACGTGGGGAACATCTCGTCGCCAGCGGTATTGACGGGTTCGCCCAGATTCTCTACAGCACCAGGCTCTCCATGACTCAGCAGGCGGCAGCGCCAGATGTCGAGCCCTCCCATACCTCCTGGCATATCGCTCACGAAGTAGAGCCATTCACCGTCAGGACTGACGGCGGGATGGGCATAGCTGTAGAGCGTGTCTTTCGAGATGGTGAGTTCCCTGGGCTTTCCCCAGGCAGCATCCGATCGGTAGGATACGGCGATGGTCGCATAGCGCGGATAGTTGGCGTCAGTCTTACACAGTGTCAGATACATCGTCTTCCCGTCGGGTTCAAAGCAACAGGCACCTTCGTCGAAGCTGCTGTTCAGTTCCGAGTCGATACTTTGGGGCTTGCCCCATTTCCCCTTGTCGTCTTTCTGCGACATGAAGATGTCGGCAGCCTTTGCACCCGTAATACCACTATATTCATCGCCCTGTGCTTGATTGCGTGTGGAGGTGAAGTAGAGTTGGTTGTACTCGTCGCCTCCCAACATGGGTGAATAGTCATCTCGTCGTGAATTGAAGATGTCCATCCGCTTCACGGTGTAGGCCGATCCTTCTTTCCGCCATTGGTTTGCCATCCGAGCCGATTTCAGTCCGTTCTCTGCCAGCTTCCAGTGCTCATCGTTCATAGGCAGTGAGTCGGTAGCCATCTTGAAGTGTTTCTCAGCTTCCTTGTAGTTGCCGTTTCTCATGTGTAGCTGTCCCAGATAGAATTGAGTCAGCGAGTCGGCCTGCTTATAGCGCACGGCGTTGCTATAGGCGGCGATGGCCTTGTTGGTCATATTGATGCGCCGATAGCATTCTGCGAGTTTCAAGGCGCGCTCACCACGCGTCTTCCGTTCTTTCGAAGGTGTCTGGGTGTAGGCCTTGCGGTATTGCTCTGCAGCGTCATAGTATTCTCCGACGGCAAAGAACTTGTCGCCTTTCTTCATAGCCTGATCTGCTCCGCAGCTGACGAGCAGCAGGGCGCAGACGATGGTGAACGCTATGATGGATATTTTTCGCATACCATTATTAATAACGATATGGCGCACTGTTTTATTGTTTCTTGGGCGATTTTAGCTTCTTCAGTTCGGCATCGCTCAATACGGTCACACGACGGTTGCTGGGGTCGGCCATCACTTCGTGTACGATGTCGGCCACCTGCTGCTTCAGTTCGTCGATGAATTGTTTGGGGTCGTATTTCTGATGCTCGATGTCGCGCAGCTTCTTCTCCCAGATACCTGTCAGCTCACAGCTTTTCAGCAGTTCCTCGCGGATGAGGTCGATCAGTTCGATACCCGTAGGCGTGGCGATAAGTCGCTTGCGGTCGCGCTTGATATAGTGACGTTTGAAGAGGGTCTCAATGATGCCTGCACGCGATGATGGACGTCCGATGCCGTTCTCCTTCATAGCAGCCCGCAGTGTCTCATCCTCCACGAATTTACCGGCTGTCTCCATCGCCCTCAGCAACGAGGCCTCGTTATAATAAGGTGGGGGAGTGGTCCATTTCTCTGTGAGTGTCGGCTTGTGGTCGCCCGATTCACCCTTCACGAAGGTAGGCAGCTGTACCTCACCTCCTGCCTTCTCAGAAACCTCAGTCCCAGCACTCTCCGAAGGCGAGGGAGCCTCTGTCTCTGCTTGATCTTCTTCTTTCTCTTTCCCATAGACCACGCGCCATCCCGGATCGAGGATCTCTTTGCCCGTCACCTTGAATTCGATTTTAGGATCTCCTAAATCCTCCTTAGGTTCGCCTATGACTTCTCCAAGCACAGTCGTCGTCGAGAACTTGCAGTCGGGCAGGAACACGGCGATGAATCTGCGGGCTACGAGGTCGAACACTTTCCGTTCGGCATCGCTCAGATTCTGTGGGATGACTCCCGTGGGGATGATGGCATGGTGGTCGGTCACTTTCGAGGTGTCGAAGACGCGCTTCGATTTCTTCAGTGGCTTGCCACCGATGGGCTTGATCAGCTCTGCATAGGGTGCAATGCCTGCGAATTTCGTCTGATAGAGCCCGTTGAGCGTCTGTCCGCATTTGGGATAGATGTCGTCCGATAGGTATTGGGTGTCCACGCGTGGATAGGTGGTGTATTTCTTTTCGTAGAGACTTTGGATCAGGTTCAGTGTCATCTCTGCTGAGAAGGCGAACTTACGGTTGCAGTCCACTTGCAGCGAGGTGAGGTCGTAGAGCTGAGGCGGCTGCTCCTTGCCCTCCTTCTTCTCCACTTTCGTCACTGTGAAGGGTTTGCCCTCGATGGTAGCGAAGGCCTTTTCGCCCTCTTCCTTCGAGGTGAATTTTCCTTTGGTGGCCGTAAAGGTTGTGTCGCGATAGACGGTAGCCAATACCCAGTAAGGCTCGGGCTTGAAGTTCTCGATCTCCTTCTGACGGTTCACGATCAGTGCGAGGGTAGGGGTCTGCACGCGTCCGATCGAGAGCACCTGCCTGTTCTGGCCGTATTTCAGTGTGTAGAGGCGTGTGGCATTCATACCCAGCAGCCAGTCGCCGATAGCGCGCGAGAGTCCTGCGAGGTATAGCGGCTGATAGTCGGCCTGATCCTTCAGGTTCGCAAACCCCTCACGGATGGCCTCGTCAGTCATCGACGAGATCCAGAGGCGCTTTACGGGACAAGTGGCCTGTGCTTTCTGCATCACCCATCGCTGGATGAGCTCACCCTCCTGCCCGGCGTCACCACAGTTCACGATACCATCGGCTGCCTGCATCAGGCGTTCGATGGTGGCAAACTGCTTCTTGATGCCACTGTCCTCGATCAGCTTGATGCCGAATCGCTGAGGCACCATTGGCAGCTGTGTCAGTGCCCATGGCTTCCAGGCCTGGGTGTAGTCGCCAGGCTCCTTGAGTGTACACAAGTGGCCGAATGTCCAGGTCACCTGATAACCATTTCCTTCCATATACCCGTCGTGTGAACTTGTCGCCCCGATAATCCGTGCGATATCCCTCGCCACACTGGGTTTCTCTGCTATACATACTATCATACGGCCTGCAAAGGTACGAATAAGTGAGTGATTTTCCAAATTTATTTGGGAAAATCCGAATGCGCCTACCTTCTAACTCTCGGTTCATTTGTCGCGTGTACTTATTTATTTTATCCACGAGAATGTGTTAAATATCATATTTGCAGCATAAAAATCCAGATATTCTCTTGGAGGGAAACGGATTTTATGCTTATATTTGCACTCGAAAAATCAAAAAGAAAGCATGACAATCAAGTAACATTTATCACAAAACTCAGTATCATTTAGTATGCACTGGCTGTAAAAGGCCAGCGGGATCGTACGCTCTTTGACTTATTGGCACACAACAACGTTTTGTGATAGAGATTTCGAGTATTTCTCTGTGAACCTTACTGGACAATGGCCCTGCGGCTGTTGCCCAAATACCTCTCGCGCCTTTTTACCGAAAGGCTTACATCAACTATTTTAGACGTTTTAGAAACCTTATTTATTCTTATGCAGAAAGATCAGAAGCATCAGACAGACGAAGAATTTGAGTTATTACTGAAACAGTTCATTGACGACGCACTCGACAGTGACGATGAACCAACGCCAGTTGAACCCGAACTTCCTTTCCCCAAGGAGATAAGCGACAAGGTGGCTGAGGGCATGATGACTTTAAACCATGAAGATCACAACTACCTCGACGATGTGGCATCCATTGAAGTGGATGTGTTGCCCGGCTGCAATGATGGATTGTATAACGAGGGATCCATAGCCGTAACTCTAAGGGCGAAACGTGGTGTGAACTTGAAAAGACACCAATTCACCTGCTTTATTTATACCGACACTTACTACCCGATGTGCGTAAGTGTGAAAAACGAGAAAAGGGGTTGCATGCACAAGTTCACCGACGTGATCCCCTGCCAGAAAATCTGGCTCCCTGGAAAGTATGTCTTATTCGTTCACGATGAACTCGACGACACGTTGCAACGAATAGATTTCTCACTCGATGACCGTCTAAACGTTTCAAGTGGAGAACCCGAGCTATGCCTATACTCTGGTGTTGAGCATACGATGACCTCCTGCCTTCAGACCTCCGATTCTGGCTGGAGCTATTTGGCAGGACAACCAGGCATGGCTCAGTTCCGTCGGAGAGTGATGAACGTGCGACACCTGCTCCTTTTCAATGAGTTCAGGAAGGATGTAGGACAGAAAGCGCTCTCTACGAATGAGAATTATCTCATCTGCACACGCAACAACGACCTGACGCCTGAGGTCGTGAGAGCCTTCCAAAGCCTGGTAGCCTTCGACTATGGTTTCAGCCACGTCGATTGCTCTACGCTCTTCGACCTCTCTCGATCCAATCCCTTCGAGCCTCTGACAGAACTGTTGAGCGAGGCTGACAGGAAAGTACTCTGTCTGACTCATCTCAACGAGTTGGCAACCTCCAATGGGAAGCTCTGCATGAGGAAGATCCTGGATCGGATACGTGAGTCCAACGGCAGTACCCTCCTCTGGCTCTGTGGAACACGTCAGGAGATCGACGAACTCTTGAACCTGTTTCCTTCGCTCCGACAGTTCTTCACTACCAACAGTTATGTCGAACAGGAACCCTACACCGCCTTTGAACTGGTGCAGGCCTTCTTCGACGAATTGAGGAAAGAGAACTTAGAGTCCGACATGGTGGTGAGAAACAAACTCTCGCAGACCATTCTCCAAGGGTGGGAACAGGGGGCGCTGACCAACTGGACACTCAGCGACATCCGCCGATTCATTGCCGACGAGATCATGCCCCGCTATCTCGAGCGCGCAATGCCTCTGATGGAAAACTACGAGACCACCTTGCTTAGTGAGGGTGATATCCCCTTCGATAAACTGACTGCCACTGGCTCGGCTTTTGAGGAAAGCATGCGCGAACTCAATGCCATGATCGGACTCGACAGCGTGAAGCAAGGGATTATGACGATGGCCAATCAGACGCGCCTCTCGCTGGAGCGTCGCCGTCGTGGTCTCAAGGTAAATGGGAACCTGGTGTTCCACTCTATCTTCACGGGTAATCCTGGAACTGGAAAGACCACGGTCGCCCGTCAACTCGGCAAACTCTACCATGCCCTCGGGCTCCTCTCCAAAGGTGAGGTGATTGCCGTAGACCGTACCCGACTGGTAGGCCAGTACATCGGTCAGACCGAAGAGAACATGAAGGTAATTCTCGAGGAGGCCAAGGGCAATGTGCTCTTCGTCGATGAGGCCTACACGCTCTACACGGGTACTGACGATAACAAGGATTTCGGACGCCGCGTACTTGACTCACTGCTCACCGTACTCACGCAGCCCAATCCCGATATGCTCATCGTCTTTGCGGGCTATCCCAAGGAGATGGATGCCATGCTCGCCATCAACCCAGGACTCTCTGGGCGTTTCCCCTTCCGTTATCAGTTCGAGGACTACTCGGCAGAGCAACTGATGGAGATTGCCCGAAAGCTGATTGAGCGCGAGGAGTACAACCTCTCCGACGAGGCAGATGCAGAGATGCAGAAAGCCATCGGACTGACCCTGGGACAGAAGATGCCCAACTTCGGCAATGCCCGTTGGATAGATCAGTTCGTTCATAATGGGGTCATCCCCGCTATGGCCGACCGTATCTTCTCCACCCGCTGTACCGACTACCAACGCATCGAAGCCTCCGATATCACGAAGGCCTTCGAGCGATTCAATCCTAAAGCTATCGGCCTGAAGTCCCGTCGCCACGTCGTGACGGGCTTCACCGCCTGACGGCGATGAAACTTCAAAACTGAATCAGGCAAGAAATCAGACGGGAAAAAATGAACTTCGCCCTTTATCTATTATTCGTCTAGTTGGAGGGCGAATCATTCTCTTTCGGGCTAAATTATCGTTTGTGCCCAGATCGGAATGTCTTCAGTATAGCGCTTTACCTTTGAAATAAATTCAGGCGATATTTCTTATGTACCTCAGTCATATTTACCAGTATTTGTGATTTGCAAGCCTTTTTTCCATGATGAGGGCGCAAAGGGACAGGCACTTCTGCGCTCCCGACGTGATCATTACAAGGAACAAGAAGCATTTCCCGCCTGATGCCATACAGTTATTAGAACCAGAAGAGTTCTTTGATTGTTATTGGCCCCAGTAATCCTGCGAATGATCAGTCACATAGACGGTTCTGAAAGAGCGAGGACTCATTGGGAACCGTCCCGTCTGAGTCTAATATTATTTTCGATATTTATTTTGTTGTTTCAATTATTATATGTATTTTTGCACCCAAAAGACATAAAGTATATGAATACAAGTACATTGACAACCCCGTCGCCTGCAACTGCACGATATTGGGCTACATTGAAAGACCTTAGCAACGATGTTAAGCTGGAACTTATATCCTTGCTCAGCACTTCCATGCGGAAGACTGATGAAGACTGGACAGAGAGTTTTGCAGGCAAATGGCAAGATGAAAGGTCAACGGAAGAAATCACTGATGACATTCGAGCAGCCAGGAATGCACACATGAAAGAGGTCGAATTATGAAAGGTTATCTTCTTGACACCAATATTTGCATTTTTGCCCTTAGAAATGAATACGGCATTATTGAACGCATGAAACAATGTGGAGAGGCTAACTGCTTTGTTGCTGACGTTACAGTTATGGAGTTGCGTTACGGGGCGTATAATAGCAATAAGTCTCAGGAGAATTTGGTTGCCGTTAATAACTTCCTGAAGAAAGTGAAAACCGTTCCTTTTGCAGAATCTATTGACATTTTTTGTCAGGAGAAAGTCAGACTGAAGAAATTGGGAAAGAAATTGGAGGACTTTGATCTGCTTATAGGCAGTTCGGCAAAGGCAAAAGGCTTGATAATGGTAACAGACAACGTTAAGCACTTCGACCGTATCGAAGGGATTATTATTGAAAACTGGGTGAGCAGATAATCTTGTTTTCTTCATACTCCAGATACGTTTACTTGTCCTGTTACGCAGTCGGCGATGAGTCGCTGCTTATATTCTTTCAGATAGTCTATTTCTGATTGTAGTTCAGAAGCAAGTTTATCTATCTTTTCACACTTCTCTACTATGTAGGCAACAATGGATTGTTGCTCGTCCTTTGGTGGTAGTGGAACAAAGATTCTGCACAGTCTGCCCTGTATAGTGGTTCTTCAGTTCCATGGTGATCAGAGGCAGACCATTCAACGACACCATCAGATCTATACGATTGTCGTTTTCCTTACTATATGCCAACTCTTTCGTGATGCAGAAGATGTTCTTCCTGTACAGCTCCTGTGCTGTCGGATTCAGTTCCGATGGCAGAGGATAGTACATGTCAAAGAGTTCTGATATCACTTACATTTGTCGGCATTGTCTTTATCTTTTTTATTATCTTAATTTACTCTGATCAAGACAATAGCGACACAAGAAAACCGACTACATTCTTTGGTACAATTTCAAAGGCTTTCGCTCTGATGAGCGAATACTAAGAACCGTTATTCTTTTGGTATTGTAACGGAAGACTATTGTAAATCCCATCAGGTAGAAGAAACGAACATCACTTCGGGTTGAAGGGCTGCTGGCAGTAGGGGTTATAGCCTTTTGCTGCAAATCTGACAGCAGACATTTCAACAAACGACGACTATAAGCGTCATTTCCATTACGTTCGTCATAAAACTCCAGGATCTTCTGAAGTTGCACTGTGGAACGCCGACTAAATTCTATTAGTCGAGCCATTTTGCAAACATTGTTTTAAACTCGCCCATAGAGATGACTTCTCCACGCTCTACTTCAGCTATCTCATCCTCAATATCAGAAGTAACCTGCAAAGTCCCATCAACGATGTTAGCATAGTCAACATCTTCGGGCAATGCATATTCTGTAGCCATTGCCGTAGCAGCAACAGGTTCACCTGCCGTCAACATGTTGCCGTCCTCTTCGTCAATCCTTGGATATGGTTTGCTCTCTTTCATTTGCGTTCTTATTTTGGGGCAAAGATACGACAAATTTACGAGAGTTCCAAAGATTTTCTCCTTTTTCTTGTGCCACTATGTCAAAGACCTCTTTTCTTACACAGCTTTTCAGCCGCACCTTATTTTATATCATTTCGTTTTGAACATTCACTTGTCCTGTTACGCAGTCGGCGATGAGTCGCTGCTTATATTCTTTCAAATAGTCTATTCTTCGTTTTAGCTCACCATTAGCAGAAACAACGCTGCATATATCATAATCGGTACGACTACGCAGATAATAACCGATGCTTTCCAATAATTCCAGCCAATTCTTTGGAATTTTAGTAAGAAATCAACAGATAGTTGGAATGCTATGTCACACCAAAGTAGTTCGCTTCAAGGTGAAAATAATCGCTCTTCCATTGCACGGATGATGCCAGTTCCTGCCCCAGTATAAGGCAACAGATAATTTGCATTGGTAAAGAGGAACTCATTCCTCGGCATTGAAGTACCTTTCAGAATATCCTCTACTGACAAACCATTAGGCAATTCACCTGGACTATGTATCTCTACCCTATTATCGAAGATGAATATCCTAATCGGTGCCTTCCAGTTCAGCAACCTATGTACCAGTGTATTCGCCGTAAACTCAACCAATGCAGCATACATCCCTCCATGTCCTAATCTCTCACTTTGTCACGGAATGTCGTACCACCAACAGAGTTACCCACATAGATGATGAACTTCATCGTATAGGCAGCCAACCGTCTGTATTGTACAGATTCATCATCTTACAAATTACATTATTCTTCCTTCGCATTCAATCCTCTGAACTGTAATAGACTTTATAGTACTTTCCTTTCTCGTCTTCGCCTTGCTCTACATGGTCGCGGTTGCCATCAATGATGATTTGGATTTTCTTGTCGAGCCGGATGATACGCTTGTAGTTACGCTGCAACTTCTTGTAGGCGTTCTGTGAGATGGTAAAGCTATCGTCTATCTCCATCGCATGTTCCTCCTCGAAGGTCTTCTTGTAGTTGGTGAAACTCTCAATAACCTCGGGTTGTTCCAATACCGTTTGTGAGAAATCGTCTATGTTGAAAGTATCCTTCTCTTTGAAGAATTGTAACGAGCGATTGAGTAGGTCTATTTGGTCGGCCTTTTGCACTTCGTACCCTTTAGGCAGTTCCTTGGTAATGAAGCGCTTGGCTATAGACATAATATTCTCTGTGTTAAAATATTCGTCACGACGCTGGCGAACATGGAGAAAATCATCAGTCCAGTATTGTGCGTCGACACCGTGATTGGTATTGTCCACCACCGCCACTATGTAGCCGTTCTCACGTTCCTTATTGAAAATCAGACAGCCCTTGTCAAGTTTCTTAATATTGACACCCTGCTCACTTGCAAGATTGACATTTCCGTTCTCGTACAGCACCTTGAGGAAAGTGTCTTTTTTTTCAGATTTGAACAGTCCTACAGCATCCACCACCTCCCCATCCAACAGGCAGTCTTTGAAATAGGCCATGTAGAACTCCCCCCCCCTTATTTTGGGGTGTGTACTCTGCTCGTAGAGGTACTTTGCCATATTTACCGACAAGTCGAACAGACATTCGGGATTATCGAAAATCTGCGTCACCGTTCCATAAACCACATTGTAGTCAATCCCATTATCATGGTAAAACTGGAAATATTTTTCAGAAGAAAAAGAATTAACGAAAAAATTAAATAAATCAAGTTTTGTGTTCTCTCCCAATTCAATTAATGAATTTGATAAAAATACTCCATCCTCTGCCACTTTATTTCCGACAAGATGTAAACTGCAATATTCAATTGTGGAATCCAAAAAAACAATTTTCATAAATTGCTATTTTTATTGTTTTGATATGTGATAAATTTGTTATACACAATGGATTTCTGCTTATCCAATTCAGCTTGCAATGATGCCATTAATCTCTTTCTTTCTTTTGAGTCAATATGTTTTTCATTTGATAAAGTGGATATCAATATTTCAAATTCAGATCCATATCCTTTTTTGTATAATCTGAAAAACCTAAACTTGCAGTAAAAGTTCCCCTTTCACCTTTATAACTATAATTAAATAAAGCATCAATATTCCATAACACCAAAGATTCATGGTATTGGGTTTCCCTCATGAAATAAGTCTGTCCCAAAGAATCGCCAGAGATTACGATTCTTTTCATTTTTTGCATCCAATCAATACCTTCTGGTAATATATCACAGGTCTCATCTGGTTTTATTGAAATATCCTTGATGTCTTTGCAAGTAATAAAATCATTGTCCTGCATTTTCGTTGTCAAACGATAGAAAAATGCAAACCTTTCTGAATTTCCAAACTCTGAAAACAAAATTTGTTTCGGTTTGTTTTTCCTAGACATAATGTTGTTATCTTTAAATTGGCCAATTTTAACCTTGACAATTTGTTCTGCCAACTCTTTCGTTTCTGGTGCAGTGTGCTTTATTATCACTCGGCCACGTCCATTTTCATTAATAAACTCAACCGTAGCAGTAAAAACATTGGTTTGTTCATACCAAGCCTTATTTATGTCGTTTCTTTGGATGGTAAAATCTGTTTTAATATGATTTGGGTTATTGTCAACATTTACAAAGCGAATTGGATTTTGCAATTTACAAGTAGGTAATTCCCATTTGATGAAAGTCTCTACATCAATTGGTAACTTGTTAATTATAGACAAATCAACATTGTTTTCCCAAACAATCTCTCTTGAAATGGTTTTAAAACTGTCCTCTCTATACCGATATGCATCTACAAGTCCATCAAATTCTTTCGGACTTAATATCAGCGTCTGAAGTATTGGTGTTGTATAATCTTTTTCTTTGTTTAACGTGAAAACACCTCTTTCTCTAAGTATACGACTTATTTCAGCTGCAGAGATAAATTGTTGATTGGCAAAGCCACGAATAGATTCGCCAAATGGGATAAAACTCTTGATGTCCTTATGATCCTGTCTCATACTAAAAAACAATTGAGGGGTTATGATAATTAACAACGGAAACAGTTTTGGCAAAATCGACATCCTCATAGCCATGTTTGGCTATAGAGGCTACATTTTCATGCTCCAAATTATTGTAATCGGGGAATCCAATAATAACTTCACCCGTTAGATGTTTGGACATATCTTTTGCCAATCCCATTAAACGCATAAAACCATCTTGGTCAAAGCCATCTATACTACCTATAAAAAATGAGACTTCATTTTGGTTGTTTTTGTTTTCAAGTCTAATTGGAATTATACTTGAATTAATATATTCTACAGGCAGAATAGTTCCATTATCCGTGCGAGTGATTGGATTTACGTTTTGCCCAGTGGATGGATAAAAGAAAGAATAATCGTATTTATTCAATGCTTTAAGATAGTTAATCAAATCTAATATAAATGCAACGCGTTTGTTATCCATGATATATATGGTTTTATTCATACACATATCAATATTCGCATTTGCAATTACACTAATTAAATCATCATTCGAGTCTTTTTGATTATTAAGCCAAAAGAGCACTCCAACGTCATTGATAGAGCTAAATTGCTTGTGTACTTCTAATACTTGATTTTTTAGTTCAGAAGCATCGAAACAATCAATCGTGTTGACAAGGTCTTCGAAAAAATCTTTAAAAACTTTAGTTGGACTGCTAGGGTACTTCTCAGTTTTGAATTTTGATGAAATAATTATATTGTTTAATTGTCCATCAACAAGGGGACTCATGTAGGAATATAGGAAGTCAATTCCATGAGTACGAACAGGTTTCCCGTCTTTGTTTTTGTGCTCTTCGTTTTGCTTAGCGCAAGAGATTTCGATACCTTTGGCAGGATTGTTCCAACCAATTACGGACAAGAATTTTTCAACTACATTTTCTCCGTATTCTCCTATTTTTTTTGACCATTCACCCATATCTTTCTGTTTTTTTTATTGTATCTTCATACTGTCAAAATAGTAAATAGATTATTTGCCTTAAATCTTAAACACATTCAAACAAGAAAAGAATTTATATAATAAAGAGGGTATACTACTTGTTTATGACCCTACTAAGCAATGTATCCTTATACCAATACCTTGTCAGCGGCATTTTTTTATATTCAGGCAGGCTCTCCAAGTATTCCAACTCAAATATCAAACGTGGCTCTTCATCGTTATACTCTGGATGAATCTCAGCCTTATTGCCAATGCGGGCCACACGAATCAGATACAAATCACGCACTCCTTTCTCCTTAATATAAGGCATAAAGTAGAAGAGTTTGTTGATGGCTACAGTAGATGGGAATGTCTTGGTTTTACCTGTATAGTAAATCTTCGTAGGTTCTTCCTTCAGGAAGTATTCTTCATTGTCTTTTTTTACTAAGCCAATCAGCAGATGCTTTGCAGGGTCAAGTGTATATTGCTTCTTGGGACGATTGACTACCAAGGGCTTTTCTTCGTCAGCAAATAAGCCTAAATCAAGCATCGGTTTGGTATCACGGTTTGTGAAGATGGGGCGTGATGATACGGGCGCCTCGTCGTAAATGAACTGATAGAGACTTTTGCCAATCTGTTCAACGATTCCGCATACCAAAGCATTACCCATTAGGAATGCACGTCTTCCATCAGAAACCTCTGGGTGTAACGTATGGTTGTCAGGGAACATATTCATACGTTCTAACTCAATAGGCAGTAAGCGACGATAGCGGCCAGACTTCGTTTTCACCACATGTTTGAAACGTGATGGTGCTGTGCCGCCTTCTCCAGTTATAATAGTACGTGAAGGCTGGTCGGGAGAGTCTGGGAAAGCCATACCCCCCTCAGAGAACATATATTTGTAGCCCTCCTTGGAAACTCGTTCAATCTTCTTAGCCCCCTTTTCATATTCCCATTTAGGAAGTTCTTCATCAGAAATAAAGAATTCTTCTGGCACGAAATCTTCATCAACAAGATTGCCTCCTAATGTCTGGCGTGGTCCATCATAGACAGCTTCTGCATCAACAGAATACACATGACGGTCCATCATCATTCCTGCATTACCAAAAGGACTATCTTTCTTGCCTTTGTTAAATCCGTCAGAAACCTCCTTGATGGAACCTTCTATGTCAAACTCAGACACTGTTCCTGCTTTTGGCCTGAACTCAAAAGCCTTTGCCATAACACCATCGAACTCTACCCAGTCTGCCATTTGCTCTACCTTCTGAGCCACTACAGAATTCTTTAGGTAGCCCACGATGTAAGTTCTACGTCTGCGCTGCGGCATACCATAATCGGCAGCATTGATGATACGCCACTCTACAACATATCCCAAATCTGCCAACGATGCAAGGATAATAGCAAAGTCGCGTCCTCGCTGAGTAGCTGGAGAGTTCAGCAGGCGGTCGACGTTCTCGAAGAAAATATACTGAGGGCGTTTGTCACCTTTCTCCTGAAGGATGCGATAAATCTGCCACCACAGCACACCTTTCTTGCCCTCGATGCCACCTGAACGACTCAGCGTTGCAGCAACGGAATAGTCTTGGCAAGGGAAACCACCAACCAATAAATCATGATCAGGTATGTCTGTTGTCAGTACAGTATTGATGTCCTTATTGCAATGCCCTTTTCTGCCAAAGCGAGCCTGATATACTAATGAAGCGTCTTGATGCTG
>ONKL01000095.1 GCA_900318395.1 uncultured Prevotella sp. | reverse complement strand
CCGTTACTGCATAAATCATGGATAATGTCACGAAAGAAGAAAAAAGAACGCCCTTTAAACTTTATTAACGGGCATTCTCTTGGTTTTATCTTAGAAATCTGGTAACATAATCAATACCTCCTAATTATACTTTTAGTTTAACGTATGTTCTGAGTGCCTTTACCTTTTGAGTTCCGGCTCTCACACACCTAAAAGCAATATACGTGCCGAATGACAAAGTGGCACGCCGAAAAGGCCATTATGGCACCGAATTTAAACTACGGTAAACATTGCTGCCAATTATTTAAACTCAGTTAAACATTGACAGTTCAGAAGAGTGACTATGAACTGTTATACAACCTCCATGCCGAACGGTGACAAGGCCAGCTTTGCCAAGCGGAAGTGCATCTTGCCCCAAGGTATGCCGATGATGGTAATGCAGAGCAGCAGGCCGTAGAAGATGTGGGTGAGACAGATCCAAATGCCGCCCACGAAGAACCACAGCACATTCATGAACATGCTCAGACAGCCCGGCTGCGACTCCTTCCATTTCACCTTCGAGCCGAAGGGCCAGATGGCCAGCACGCCCAGCTTCATACTCTGCAAGCCGAACGGGATGCCGATGATAGTTATCATTAGTATCAGTCCGGCGATGAAATACTCAATGGCAGTATGTAGCCCGCCAAAGATCAACCAAATAATGTTACCTAATATCTTCATGTTCGTTCTCTTTCTATTCTTTGTTTGTTAGACGTTGGAACGAAGCGAAAAGTTGCAGATACTACCTCAACTTCGGATATGTAAGCTGTAATGAATTGAACACATTCTGCCAGAGCATGCAAGCTCCTACAATGATTCCTGAAGCAGGGTCAAGGAATGTCATGGCCATCCAGATACCAAGGATGGTGTTTTTCTGTCCGAGGCTCTGGCCTGCACTGATACGGTCGTCGCACAGGGAGCCGAATTTCTTGCCAACGATAAAGTTCAGCGCCGAGATGAGTCCTGCAAAGACCACATAGATACCTATTATCCATCCTTCAGCTATTCCTCCGAAAAGCAGACGGGCAACCTGGGCCGTGTTCACCATGATACACACAGACCACAGATAGAACGACTTGTCTTTGGCAAAGTGAGCGATGAAGTCATGCGTCTTGGGAGCCAGTTTCCTCAGCGAGAGTGATATCATCAATGGGAGGATGATCACGGGGAATACCTTTGCGAAGATCTTCGTGAAGAGCATCCAGAATGACAAGTCTGCCGCCTGAGGAGATGCCAGCGGGAATATCAGCGGTATGGCACAAGCAGCCAACAATGACGATAATACGGCGTATGTTGTGGCACTTGCAGCCTTTCCTCCAAGTTTTGACGACATGACGGCAACGGCTGTTGCTGTTGGACTGAGCATACTGGCAAGCCAGCCGTTCCACATGGCCGTTGTCCATTGTGGCAAGCACCCATACTTCTGGATGGCTATCGTGACAAACGCCATGAATATCTGGAAGGCAAAGGTCATCCACAACCATTTCTTTGGGAACAAATCGCGCGGCTCTATCTTGCTGAATTCCAGAAACAGCATCACAAAAAGCAGGTATGGCAGCATCTCGGTTACCACCGTAGCTATCTGATGATTCGTTTCCTGTCCCAGGTTGAGAGCAAGGATAAGGAAATAGCCTCCGATTCCCAAAGACATGGAAATCATCAGCAACCACTTCTTGATAGTCGGAATAACCTTCGATTTGTTCATTTCCCGTATTTACACAAACCTGCAGACGTGATCCACGGCGATGTCGGAGAACCCGAAGGCTTCGGCTTTGGTCATGCCACCGCTGGCTACCTCAGCGACGATATCAACAAGTTCGCTACCCATCTGAGCAATGGTTTTCTCGCCCCTCAACACGGCACTGAGGTCAACGTCCATGTTGTCCTCCATCATGCGGTAGGTGCGCTCGTTGGCAGTCACCTTCAGAACTGGAGCGATGGCATTGCCCGTAGGTGTGCCCCTGCCTGTTGTGAAGACGATGGCCTGACAGCCCGAGGCCACCATAGAGGTGACAGATGCAATGTCAAAACCTGCGGTGTCCATCACGACAGCACCTTTCCTTGAAGGGCGTACCGCCTGCTGAAGCACTTCGACGATGGGGCGCGTACCACCCTTGCGGATGCAGCCCAAGCTCTTCTCTTCCAGCGTGGATAGTCCACCCGCCTTGTTGCCTGGTGTGGGCTGACCGGCACGACAATCTTGTCCTGCGGCAGAGAGATGAGCCTCGTACTCACGGCACACTTCGATGATCTGGTTGTGAATCTCCGTCGTGGCGGCACGCTTGGCCAGTATGTGTTCGCCGCCAATCCACTCTATCGACTCGCTCATCACCGTCGTAGCACCCATATCAACGAGGATGTCACTCATCTCACCGACTGACGGATTGCTGGCGATACCCGATGTGGCATCGCTTCCACCACACTCAATGCCGATATAGAGTTCTGAGGCATCGAAGAGTTCCTTTTGCTGCGAACCAGCCTGCTGAGCCATCTCGCGAGCAGCACGGGTGGCCTTCTCGATGGTCTTCAGGGTGCCGCCTTCCTCTTGGATGCCGAATGACACGACGGGCTTCTTGGTCAGACACTCAATCTTTTCCTTTAGTTTCCGATGGGGGACGGTCTCGCAGCCCAGACCGATAATCACCACACCATAGACGTTAGGATGGCAGGCAAAGCCCGTCAGCACCTTCTGGCTCATGTCGGTATTGGCTTGCACGTCGGAACAGCCCGTGTTGAACACGATGTTTACCGCCTCTCGAATCTGACTGGCCACGATGCGACAAGACTCACTAGCGCAGACGCACGTGGGCAGAATCAGGATATGGTTACGGATGCCCGGACGACCCTCTGCGCGACGGTAGCCCCAGAACTGGAAGGTCTTTCGCTCGCATTCGCCCTCCGACTGTATGGCACACATCTGCCAGTCATCTCCAGCCAATTCGCTGTCATAGTCACGCAGCTCACTCTTCAGATTATGGTCGTTCACCCAGCTACCCTTAGCAACAGCGCAAACGAGCCGTCCCAGACTCTCGCCATATTTAATCACCTCGCCACCTTCCGGAAGAACCGTCAGCGCCACCTTATGGCAGTAGGGGATATCCTCCTTGGCCTTCAGCGTGACACATTCGCTGCCATCCATGTAGCAGACATCCTCCCCCTTGGCAATCTCCGCAATCGTAGTCACCACGTTATCGGCTGCGTTCATCAGCAATGCGTTTATCTTCGTCATAATCTCATTTTGTTGTTGGTTCGTAATTTGTTGGCAAATATACGATAAAAATCCCAAAGCATTGTGATTTTGCCTTGGGATTTAATGATTATTGGGAAAATGATGCAATTTCTCATAATAGCCGTCGCCAGTGGTTCGTGGACCACAGACAACAGGATAGCCGTCGTCGGCAAGGCGGCGGGTAAGCAGGTCAACGCCACGCTTGCTTCCGACGGCAATGGAGATGTGGATGTAGCCTTACAGCCTCGAAAAAATCGAGAAAGAAAAGGCGCATCGCCTCAAGGTCTCGACAATGTAATGCTACGTGGTCGATTCTCATTATTTGTTACTTTTCTGTTTCTATTCCTTCGTATCGTCCTCCAGGTCCTTGATCTTCTTCGCAGGCACGCCGCCGACGAGCGTGTTGTCGGGAATGTCCTTGGTCACTACGGCGCCTGCTGCCACGACCACATTGTTGCCGATGGTCACGCCGGGCAGGATGGTGACGTTGCCGCCTATCCACACGTCGTTGCCGATGCGCACGGGCTTGGCGATGCCCAGGTGCTGACGGCGACCTATAGGCGTGAGCGGGTGGTTGACGGTGGAGATGAGCGTGCCGGGGCCTATCATCACGTTGTCGCCTATCCACACCTCGCGGATGTCGAGGATGGTCAGGTTGTAGTTGCCCGTGAAGTTACGTCCGATGTGGATGTTCTTGCCGTTGTCGCAGTTGAACGTCTTGGCTATCCATACCTTCTCGCCCACCGAGCCGAGCATCTTCTTCAGATAGGCGTACTGTGCCTCGTAGTCGGTGTCGTCGATGGCGTTGTACTCCTTGCACCACATGATGGCCCGCTGCTTCAGCGCGTCCACCTCTGGGTCATCGTAGCAGTATTCCAGTCCTGCCTTCAGTTTCTCTAACTCAGTCATAGTCACAATCCTTTAAAAGTCCACTTCGCCGTTGTTCAGTCTAAAATTCTTCATATCCGTATTGCTTTTTTATTCAAGTTTCGCATGTTAAAAATTTGTTGAGATAAGGTCGCAAAAAAGAGCACAGGGATTTCAGTATGTCGCGGAAATTTTGTAACTTTGAAGTGCTAACAATAAAGTACAAAACCCCATGCTCAGCGACAAAGGTACAAACATTTTTTCAGAGATCGGCAAGTTTTTCAAAGAAAATGATGCCACGAGTGCAATGAATGCGATAATAGACATGACAAAGGCCCTCCGGCTGTCCGAAAAGCGGCTCTTCAGCAGCGAGAGCAGGTGCAACTGCAAGCTGACGCAGCTGCAGGTGCTTGGGCTGTTGATGTTGTTTCCTTGTTTCATGATTCGCAATGCCTATAACTATGGTAAGTCCTCGCTATGCGGTCTGTTTGACTGCAGGAAGGACGTATCCAGTATCTCTCACAGCAGGAGATCATGGCCGATGTGCTCCGCGAGTACGACCGTTATATCAGTATCGTAGCCGATGAGCGCAACGCCATGGTATTTGTGGACAAGAATCTGAAGTCTACATAGGGAGTGTCGCCAAATATTAAGAAACTTTATAACTAATTGATTTGTAATGTGATAGAAATTTCATACCTTTGTACAGGATAAGAAAAATCCCCCCG
>ONKL01000034.1 GCA_900318395.1 uncultured Prevotella sp. | reverse complement strand
CCCATAGGATGACCCTTGAAGTGGTTGAGGGCAATCATGAAGTCGTAGTTGGCCATGTGTCCGCCTACGATGTCGTACTTGATGTGCGTCTGATCCTTTACGGGGATGCGAATCTCATCGTATTCGTCCATGATATCGACAGGAAAATACTTTGTGAACCCGTGACGCTCAATCACTTTCCAATGGTTCTCTGACGTGTTGCGCTCGTCTTTCTTGTCGGAAGGGCCGTTGCCGTATGCTGTGTTACACTCCACAATGGTGCCGTCCACCTCCCATATCAGGTTTTTCACCAGTTCAGGTTTCAGGTAGTTGGGATTGCTGCCTTCGCCTGTTGACATCTTCACTGCCACACGCCCCTTGGCTTCAACACCAAGTGCCTTGTAGATTTTTACCAACGATTCTGGTGAAATCTCCCTTGTGAGATACACCTTTGATGCCTGCTGAGCCATCACCGCAGCTGACACCATCAACATGGCTGCTGCCAAAATAAAGTTTACTTTCCTCATACTATTCTTCCTTACATTTCTTAACCAGTCGTAGTTTGAGAACTCACAATGTGCAAAGTTAGTCATTTTTCAGTTACGAACCAAGAAAATTCGGAAAAAACTTCTTCAGAGTGTAATTAATCTTCCGATGGAGGCCCATATGAACTCGATGTTATGCCGCAAGTATCCGCCAACTATCCAAAGGGGACGATTCCGAGTGTGTTGCACTCATTTGGAATCGTCCCCTCCGAGTTGATGATGGTCATCAGGTGATGTGATCAATACTACAGGTGCACAGTAGCACCCAGTTTCAGTTCGAAGGTGTTACACTTCACGTCGTCATAATACGCATAGTGAGTACGACGGGCAAAGAATGAGCCTGACAGCGTAATGCTCCAATTGCGGGAGATGTCGAACTCGGTCGTCGGGTTGATGACGAGCAGGGCGGCATTTCCCTTGTCACCCTGTGAGTTCAGGTGAAGCATTTCCTCTTCAGTGAGCTTCGACAGGTCAACGTTAGGATCATAGCCTTTCCAAGTGAAGATGCGATAGTAGTGGGCGTTGAGGATGAAGCGGCCGAAGTGGCGCAGCTCCATGTGGGTCTTGGCCTTGATGCTGAAACCGCTTCCCATGTTGTAGTCGCGGTCGATAACGCTGTAGTAGTCGCTCTTGGTACCGCCGAGCAGGATGCCGTTAAGGAAGATGCGTTGCTCGAGATGTGAGATCATGCCCACCTCTGGCATCTGAATGATGGCACCAGGACCAAAGGCAGCTGCCTCGCTGATACGGTAAGGCGTGTAATCGGAACCATTCTTGACCGGCTTGGAATCGAAGTAGTCGAAGTGCTGGTAGATACCGAACTCGGCACGGATGTTCTTGCGCTCGATCATCGGTGTGCTCCAGAGTCGGCCTAAGAGGTGAATCTGGTTGAGCATCGGCTGATTTTTGGAGAGTCCGAAAGTCAGCTCAGTCTCGAAGAAGTCGTATGGAGCATTGTTCTCATTCTCATTCACAGGATCGCCGTATTGCATCGCAAAGTTGATATAGGGGTTATGCTCTCCCTTGAAGAGATGCCCATCGTCGGCCAGATAGCGGTCGCCAGCAGAGATGCTGATCTCGACGGGGTTGCGATGATAGTCGTGATAGCGGTAGTGATCCTTCTTGACCGTCCAAGCATCGCCAGTGGCAAAGCGCTTGAGCTCGCCCATGGGGTTGAAGACAGTGGCACCCAGTTCGCGCCAGAAGCGCGGCCAGCCCCGTTTGGAGTCGTTGAGGAAGATCTTACTGATACGGTTGGTGATTTCACCGATACAGATACCGCCGAAGGTGGTGGCGATGAGGTCGTTGATTGCTGGTGGCTCAATCTCGCCGAGGAATTCCCACTCCAGCGATCCGATCATGGCGAAAGGTGCAGACTCCCAGAAGGTCAGTCCCTGTGCACGGGCAGAGTTGAAGTAGAGGTTGCCATGATAGGGGTGCATGAACAGGTTGGTGGAGAAGACGTCGTTATCCCACACGAAGCCGTTCTTGAAGTTCTCCCTCCAGGTATTGAGAGTGGTCTTGGCAAAGTCCTGATTCGTAATCACGCGGTCGAAGAAGTGCACAAAGGCATTGACGGCTGTCACCTGTCCCAGTGCCCACCACGGATGCTTCTTGCCCAGTCCCGGGTACATCAGAGAGTCGGCAGGTGATTCTTCCTCACTTCTGTGTACTACAGCCGACTTGCGGTTTGAATTATGTGGATAACGGAATGTGAGTCCTGCCTCAGCGAGGAAGCGGCTACGGTATCTCTCCGCATGAGAGTAATAACGGGTGTCTTCGTAGCCTACCGATGCAAACATGCCCAAGGTGCGCGTCAGCTGATAGTCGGCATTCAGACGAGCTTGAATGGAGAAGAGACGGTCGGGACCTTCGTCGCTGTTCTTCTTGAAGATATTGGCGTGGTAATAGCCGATATCGCCGCTGAGTGAGAACTTCGGGCTAACATGGAAATATTGTCCCAGACGATAGAACAAAGCTCCGGAGAAATCGTCACCGAATCCCGTGAAGTGGCTTCCCAAACCAATAATGCTATAGGTGCTCTTGTTGCGGAAACGGACAGCGCCGTTGATCTTTGTACTGGTGCCGCCGTAGACCATGAAGTCGACGGTGGTCGAGGGGTTCACATTGACCAGACCGATCTTGTGGCCACCCGTATCCTTGGTGTAGTTCATGATACCTACCTGCCAGCCCTTGGGATGGGATGTAGCCACATTGAACACACCCAACTGCAGGCCGTTCAATTCTTCAGCAAAATTATATGTACCCAGCTGCATGCCGCTCATCTTGTCCGACGAGACGTTAAGCAAGCCTGCCAACTGCAGACCGCCCTTGACTCCCATCGAGATGTTGGTGATGGCACTGAGCTGAAGTGCTTTCATCGGTGATGATGATATGTTGGAGAAGCCAGACAGCTGGACTCCATTTGCATTCCTCGCATAGTTTGACAACGCATTGATCTGCACGCCTTTCAGCGTGTCAGTGTGGCTGTTGATACCAAGGCTGAAGCTGGTGACATGGGTCGTATCTTCAGGATGATTTTTCCCAATATCTATGGCAATGCCATGTCCACGTTGAGCCGATGCTGCTAATGACATGGTCAGCATCGAGAAAACGAGCAATAGTTTGATGTTGATTCTTTTCATAACAATTTTCATTATTCTTTCTGATTATATTCTCATACCGTAAAACATCCTGATCATCCATTCGCTTTCCATGAGTTCCGTCTCACTCTTGCGTTTGAAAAGGGAACTGGTGACACCAAAGAGTCCTATAAAATGCCGCTGACTGATGAAGAAGACGGCTCCGGCACGGCCATTCATCAATATGGTCGGGAACTTGGTTTTGGTATATATCTTCTCGCCGTCTCTCTCTATGGTGTTGTGAGTCCATACCATCAGATTGGGTACGGCCGAGAGATGGAAAAGCCACCGCTTGCCTGCCACAAGATTATAGGCATAGCCGCCACCGATACCCAAGTGATTGGCCTTGAGGCGCAATTCAGGTAAGTTGCCTGCAACCTTGTCTGTGGTATTGATACTGCCGCCCTGATACGACAAGCCTGCAAGCCATGAACCCGCCGACTTCTTCTGCACATAGAACTGGTAGAAGGGTGAGTCGTAGGAGAATTTGCGGTAGTTGAACGTATAATAGGCGTCGATGTTCAGCATCTTGGTCACCAGCCAGTCGGCTTCCACATCGACCGTCTGTCCGTTGTAGGTGACAGAACCTGATGCGCTCCAGGTTTTCTGATAGCTGACATCAAGAACAAATCGTCTGGGATAGAAATTACAGTTGATGGAAAAGTCGCGCTTGCTCCCACTGAACCCCTTCACATTTGTTGCTATCTCGATAGCCAGGTCATAATAGTCGAACTCCAGGCTGACAGTGCCTTTCGTGTCGGGTCTCAAAGTTGAATTGAGGTTGTCGCCACGAGCCTTGAGTCTGGATCCGGAGAGACTACCCCACAACTTTAATCCGATCTTACCCGGTGATCGGCTGATGTAGGTCGTGTCGTAGTCTACCTTATTATACATTTTCATGAGCAGGCTGTCGGCCCGTTTTATCGGGTTCCCTGCAAAGGCCCCCGATGAAACGGCTAACAATATGAATATGACAATTTTTCTCACGCCGTTAGTGACCTTTTATTGATTCTCCATATATGCCTTGATGCGGTCGGCAATATTCTGCTTCAGGTTGTTGAAGAAGAAGCTGAAGTGAAAGATATTTAAGTCTTTTCATTGTTATTATTTGTTTAATTGTTTGCATATTTCTTCATCAGTCGGAATTGGTGGCGGAAGACGAGGCAGGCCATACCGAGATAGACGGCAGCCTGAATCCAGAGAATGCGGATCTCGGGCAGGATCTGGCTGACGCTGGCACCCATGCTGTTCACACGGATAAAGGCGCGCACACCGAAGGTGCTGGGGAAAAGCCACGAGACGCCCTGCCAGTAGCCGGGGATGCTGGACTGTGGCCACGATACACCAGTCATAAACAACAGGGGTACTGATACGAAGACCATCAGCAGCATGACGTTCTCACGATAGCGCACCAGACACGAAATCGTCAGACCGAAGAAGACACAGGCCATCGTATATGGCAGGAGCATCCAGAAGAGCGTCCAGCCAGTGCCCAGTTGCGGAAACGAGAACATGGCGGGAACGGCCATCGAGAGATAGGCAGCAGCGACGGCGCCAATCATGCCGTAGCAGAGCGCCTTGCCCCAGACGATGCGATAGGCACCACGATAGTGCGGGTCGTCGTCGGGAATCAGCTGGCCATTGCGGTGGCGCTCACGGGCTGTACCCGCAGCCATACCGATGCCGAGGGCCAGTGCCTGCTGCAAGATAAGCATGAGCACGGCAGGCAGCACACATGAGCCATAGCCTCCAGACGGATTGAACATCGCTACATCGTCGACAGCCAGAGGCTGCGCAGTGATGGCATCCTCATGCTTGGTGTAATTACCCGCTTTCTTGATGTTCAAGCCTGCACCAAGGCGTCCGGCCTCGACCATGGCGGTCTGATAGACGGCTTTGTAGGCAAGCATCAGCGACATGTCGCAATAGACACTCACATGAGCCTGCTCGCCACGGTTGACGCACTCGGCAAAGTCGGAAGGAATCAGGTAGATGCCACGTACCAGCTGACGACTGACAAGCGAACGTGCCTCGTCGAGGTCTTCGGCATAGTACTTGATGTGTATGTCGGGCGAGGCATCGCAATCGTTGATAAACTGGCGCGAAAGAGCACTGTGCGACTGGTCGACGACCACCACTGGCGTTTCGTGCAACGTCTCATTGTTGTATATCCACGAATAGAGCAAGGGATAGCCCAATGGCACGACAGCAAGGAACATCAGCACGCCCTCGTCCTTGACGACGCGTATCAGCTCGTGGCGGAAAATATAGAGCACATCGGTGAAGTGCTCACGTAATCTATTAAGGAATGTAGACATAATTCAGCATGGCGTTTTTTACTTTACTAAGCACGAACCAGGGCAGCAGCGTGAAGGCCACGAGTGCCACGAAATGGAACCAGACATCGATGACGGGGAACCCGTTGAGCACCGTGGCCTGATAGATCATCCAGTAATGACGCAGAGGGAAGAGCCACGACATGGCCTGCAGCGCTGTGTCCATGCCTGCCACGGGGAAGGCTGAACCGCACATCGAGATACTGAGCACCGACCACAGCGACGAGATACTCATTGACATGCGCAACGACGGCATCAGACCGAAGGCGAAGATACCGAAGCCAAGACCGGCAGACACCTGCAGGAGCGTGAGGCGCACAATACTCCACACACCACCGAGATGCGGGAAGTGGAGCACGTAGAAGATATACCATTGATAGAGGAATATCACGAGCAGGAACACCAGTGCATGAACAATATACTTGCCGATAATTGCCACGACGATATTGCCGTCAGCGAGGGCGAGCCATTCCTTGCCCGTATCAAACTTCATCTCCATACCAAGAGCGTAAGCAGAGAGCAGCGCCATGAAGAGCATCAGGATGCCTGGCACAAAGACTGTAGTCAGCGAGTAGTTGTAACTGCCTTCGGGGTTGGCTATCATGTGAGCATCTACCGATACAGGCTGCATCGCCGACTTGATCTGTTCCTTTGATGCGCCTTTGGCAGATAATGTGGCCTGACCGACCGCAGCCGAGCCGAGGGTGCCGATGGTCTTCATATCCTTCATGACCATCGAACCAGCCGTCATACACGTCATGGTGTAATAGTACGAAATCTTCGGCTGACGACCTGCGAGCAACTTTGCCGACGTACCTTCGGGGATAAGCAGGTAAGCATATACCTTGCCTTCCTGCATGGCGTTGCGAGCCTCGGTGACGTTAGCAAACTGATAGACGACCCGTGAGCTCTGCATGGCGTCGAGATTGCGGATGAGACCGCGCGAGGTGGCGCTGTTGTCCTGGTCTACAACCCCAACGGGCAGGTCTAGAGCCACGCCGTCATCGAGCATCGTGGTGAAGAAGACCACCACCAGCAGCGGGAACACGATCATGCAGAAGCCGTAGATGCGGTTCTTCCGTATGAGAATGTCGAGTTCGCGCAGGGCTACATGACCGATATTTGTGAGATATTTCATTATAGCGGAAACAAAATTTCACTATTCACTATTCATTATTCACTATTCACTATTCACTTCTTGAGTATCACGGACATCCCAGGACGAACATCATCGATCTTTCCTGTGGGACGAGCCTTTACCTCGAAGGTCTTCTGGTCGTACTGGCCGCTGGCCTTTGTGGCTTTCCATACAGCAAACGAGCCTTTGTCCTTCATAGATGTGACTTTCATCGTCGTCTCCTTGTCAAGAGCGGGAATGCGAACGGTCAGCTCTGCGCCTACCTTGATATCCTTCAGCTGATCCTCGCGGATATTGAACGTAGCCCACTGGTCGTCCATCACTGCGATGCTCATGATTGGTGTACCTGTGCCAACAAGCTCGCCCACCTTTGGATAGACATCGGTAACCTCACCAGCCATCTGGGCAATCTGAACAGTCTCGCGGATATAGCTGGTCACCTCCTGTACGGCACCACGAGCCTGACCTGCGGTAGCCGATGCAGCACGCTTCTCCTCGCTGCGAGCACCGTTAACGGCCATGTCGTACTGGCTCTGTGCAGCCTTCATCTGAGCTTGAGCCGACTTATACATAGCCTCAGCCTCGTCGAACTTCTGGGCCGAGATGACCTCCTCTTCGAAGAGTACCTTCATACGGTTGTATGATTTCTCTGCGATCTCGAGTCCGGCTTTTGCCTGCTCCAACAGCTGCTTAGCCGACTGAATCATCTCCTTTCGTGCACCGTTCTGAGCCATCTGCTCCATGGCCTGGGCAGCATCGGCGGCACTTTGAGCCTGCACCATCTTTGCCTCTACCTCGGGAGCCTCGATAATGGCCAATGTATCGCCAGCCTTCACGATATCTCCCTCCTTTACGCGGAGTTCAAGGATACGGCCAGGCACCTTACCCGATACGCGATACTCCTCTACCTCCATTTGACCCTGTATCACTTCGGGATCACGACCCAGGGCCAGGAAACCGATGAGTGCCACGATTACTACTACTGCTGAAAAACCTGCGACAGCCAGCAGGATATTATTATGCTGTTCTTTTGCTTTGTCTGCCATAACTATAAACTTTTAATATAATAAACTCTAAACTTTATACTGTAAACCGTAAACTTTAAACTATTCCAGTTTTCCCAATGCCTTCTGCAGTTCTACCTGACTCATTTTTACACCAATCTCGGCATCGATCTTCTGCGACTGTGCCTGATTCCAGGCGGTCTGAGCCTCCATGACGGTGGTAAACGATGCTGTTCCCTCTTTGAATGCGAGATTAGCCATACGCAGGTTTTCATCTGCATTGGCGACATTCGACTGTGCCATAGCAAGTTTCTTCTGGGCCTCTTTCACCTTGAAATTGTTCTGACGCACCTGTAGACTAATCATCTCGCGGGCATCGTCCAGTTCAAGTCTGGCCATAGCTGTAGATCCTTTTGAGGCACGTATCTTGTACATCACGTCGCCCCAGTTCCAGATGGGAATACGCACTACGACACCAACATTCCAAACACCACCGAATTTTTTCTCAAAGCCGTTAAACGTATTTGGATTGGTCACGGCATAGCCACCTGATAGCATGACCTGCGGCAGATTTCCCGCTTTCAGCACGTTTGTCGTCTGGCGCGACAGATCGACCGTGTTCTGTAGCACTTTCAACTCCGGTCTGTTTTGAAAAGCGATGGAAGGATCAGAGGGAGTAACATCTTGTGACTCTCCTTGATTCAAATCTTTGCGCTCTTCGTCAGCCAGCGTAATCTGTTCGTCTTCAGGCAGTCCGCACAACTGGCATAGCAGCATCTTCGAGAGCTCCAGCCCGTCGGTCACCTGTGTCAGTGCCATCTCGGCCTCATTGACCCTCACACTGACACTCAGCCCGTCGCCCTTTGTGGCTACACCCTGGTCGATCATCTTCTGTACGTCGCCTTTTAACTTCTTTACCAGAGTCACATAACTCTCAGCCAGCGTCTGCTTATGTCGCAGTGACACTACCTGCCAGTAGGCCTGGTCGATATTATATAAGGTGCCCTGCTTCTTCATCTCCAAGGAGTTGGCGGCCATTTGTTCGTTGATGGTCGCCATTTTGTTGGCTGCCACGATGGCACCGCCCATGAACACAGGCTGCGTCACGGTCACCGCTCCAGCCATCATGTTACGCGTGTCAGTGCGAAAGCCTTCCACGATGCCTGCTCCAGCTTGGTTCAGTGCACCAGCGAACAAGCCCATGTCGCCAGCCATCTTCGCCTGCGCCTCAGCAGGAAGTGTTGCCGCCAGCGGAGCCAGTGCAGTCTGCAACTTCGATGTTGCGTTCGTACCCAGGTTGCTCAGGGCTGCTTTCTGGTCATCATTGAGGATGGATATTTCCTTGTTCATCCACATGTAACCGCCCACAGCGTTCACCTTAGGCAGATACTGCGTGCGTGCCGATTTCCGCAGGTTGGCGTTCACCTCCTGCTTGATCTTTGCCACACCCATCTGTTTGTTGTTCCTCAGTGCCATCGCCCTGCAACTGTCGAGCGTCAGCAGCCGCTGGGCCACAGCAGTCAGCGGCAACAACATGAGTAGCCCGAGCATCGCCACTCGCGCTATCCCAGCCTGTTTTTTTCTTGATTGATTCATGTTATGCATTGTTATTTATTAAATTATTAGAATTCATATCCGAGGTTGATAAAGAAATGGCACTTCTTCGTGTGGTTGCTATAGCCAAATGTAGCACCGACAGGACCAAATAACGAATTGTAATAATAGGCAAGCTGGGCACCTATCTTCGTGCGATAGTCGAAAAGATTCTTCAGCTTTTCTGACTGTTGGCCGGCGGCCACACGCAGTAGCACGTAATGGTGCTTACCAATTCGCTCTTGAGCCTGAAGCTGGGCGGACACGAACTGTTGGTGCACATACTCCAAATTGCCGATGCCCGCGAACGGCATCTGCTGCTCGATGTAGTGGCCGAACCACTCACCGCCGATCGTGTTGCCGAATACGGCTGGAACGAATGCACCGAAGAGCAGTCGACCATAGATCATCGGCTGGAGGGTGAATCTGCTGCCGATAGTAAACGACATACGCCAGTTGGCATTGACATCACTCATACCAGCAGTCTTGCCTTGCTTGTTGCCGTCAGCATCAATAACGTCGAGCTTGGCGAAGTCATTGGTCAGATAAGCATATTCGGCGTTAAAGCGGGTTCCGCGTGAGGGGAAGTTCCAATTATCCTCAGTATTAAGGACCAAACGGGCACGATAACTGAAGAAGTGCTGGTTTTCGAGTGTAACCTCCTTCGCCGACTCTGATCCGAGTTTGTTGCGATAGTGCAGGAAGTCCCAGCGCAATCCCATCTGCAGGTTGAAATGGTGCAGGTCGAAATTGATAGGCAGGAGTTCTGCCTGTGACTGGTTGTAACGGATGTTATAGTCCAGATCGCCATAGGTATATACATCAATATCGTTTCTGTAGAACGTATAGCGGAATGTCGGGCGTGTAAAGAATCTGGGGTGGACGGTAATCTCACCACGAGCCATCAGTCGCTTACCCAGTCGGAGCGTGATGTCGGTTTCGATGGGGGTTGCCGTCTTCAGCGGAATGTCGAGTCCTAACAGAATAGCAGCATTTTCTTCCGTATCGTAGCGTACACCAGCATGGAACTGCACAGACTTGCGTTCACCTGCCGAGAGGACGACGCGCACGCCGCCAGCTTCAGGTATCAGATGGCACTCGGCTGTCTGGTAGAAGAGATCCATACGCATACTCGTCGTGAGTGCCTGCTCCAGTTTGGCGTCGATACTGTCAGTCCTATCCAGATGGAACTTATGCCTCAAGAACCGTTCTGCCTGTGGGGTCATGTTTTCGTATGTAAAACTGTTGATGTGCTGGCGCTCAGTCATGGCATCCGGTCGCAGTGGATAATAAATGGTAGGACGGAATGAATCGTCGATACCAATCAGTTTCTTCAGGGCGATAATCTCGTCCCAGTGGCGCATGGCCTCTTCCTCACCGTAGCGTACCAGCGAGTCGATGGCCTCGGATGTGAAGCTGGCGGTAGAGTAGCCGTGAGGATCCACATTCATCCACAGGTCGGAATTGGCTTTGTTCTCTGTGTATTTGTTCACACAGTTCACATCAATAATCTGGCCTACGATTTTCATGGTGCCCGTGATGTCATCAGCCGTCTTAGGCTTGCCGTTCAGTGTGACGCCGATAACGACTTCGGCTCCCATCTCGCGAGCCACGTCAACGGGAAAATTGTTCTTCAGACCACCATCGACCAGCACCATGTTGCCGAGTCTCACAGGCGAGAAGGCAGCCGGTATGGACATGGAGGCACGTATAGCCTGCGGCAGCCGTCCGCTGTGGAAGACCACCTCGCTGTTGTCCATGATGTTTGTTGCCACACAGGCAAAAGGAATCTTCAGATCCTTATTAAAGTCGAGTGAGTCGGTGTAGCCAACAAAGAGTTTCTGGAACAGCTCTGCCAGGTTCTTGCCCCTGATGAGACCTCCAGCGCCACGGTCACGCTTGCCAAAGGTCATACCGGTATTAAATAAATAGGTGTTCAGCTTCTTACGGTCGAGGAGACTCTGGTTACCCAGGTCTTCCTTGTCGGTAATGACGTAAGTCCAGTCCTGAGTCCTTACCATCGAGTCAAGCGAATGGGCATTATAGCCGATGGCATAGAGTCCGCCGATGATACTACCTATAGATGTGCCAGTAACGATATCGACGGGGATGCCCGCCTTCTCCAGCACTTTCAGCACACCGATGTGCGACATACCCTTTGCACCGCCGCCACTGAGTACGACGCCGACTTTCTTTCTGGTCTGCGGGCAGGTCTCCTGACCTGCCAGGCTGAAGCTGTCGCTCTGAGCATTCACAGTACTAACCAGGAGTACAGCAACGATCATGAATAAGATCTTTTTCATTGTCCTTTATGATATTTGTTACGATTTTCAAGCGCAGACGGGGAATAAGCTCCATAATGTTTCTATTTTCCGCTTTTTGGGTGCAAAATTAGGAAAAAAAGGACATATAATGATGTCCCTTATTTCCTAATTTGTGGTTATTTAGATAAAAGTGCTGCAAATCGTGAGATTAGCAGCACTTTTTCTAACTCACGGGGACAGGTCCCGTGAGTTTTTAGGGATTCTACAATCAACGTTGCATATATTTGTGGCCGTTGCGGATGATGATGCCGGGAGTAGTGGCTGCGGCGGGAGTGCCGTCGAGGCGGTAGGCCTTATCATCAGCGGTTTTTGCCAGTCGGGGTGGTTGATATGGCAGTGGGCGAGCCACCGTCGTATATCTCACGCTGCAGCACCTGTGTCATGCAGTGGGCAGCACCGTAGCCTTTGATGAGGTTCTCCAGGGGAATCCACTCCACCGTGACGCCAGCGTCTTTGAAACGCTTCGCTAACTCCTCAGACTGTCCGGCGACAGCCATGATATGACGCGGGGCAATCGTCAGGAAGTTATTGGCGTAATGCATCTCATCGGAATAGTCGATGGGAATAATCTCATAGCCACGGTCCTTGATATAATCGACGAATGGCAGATCCTGTTTCCACAGCGTATAAGCCTTGGTGCCTGGTTGGCGCACCCAGAGGTCGCAGGTGTCGTACTCTGGTGTACCAGGCTGGGCTTCCAGACGGCTGCGCAACATCGTACAGAGATTGCTGTCGATGATGTTGAAGTGGGTATCGAGGTGCATCTGCATCTGCCACAGCTTGTGGTCGCGCACTACCACAACGGTGTCGTGGCCGAAGGCGTCGGCGTCCAGCATCTGTTTGATGCCCTCATCGTTGGTACGCATGCCGCAGCCGATGAACGAGACGTTGCCTGCAGGAATATAGTCGCCACCCTCCAGTCGGCCGTCACCCTTGATACGGAGGATGGGTTTCACGCCGAGGTGGTTGTAGCAGAGTGCGATGATGTTAGTCTCCGGGGCGCGCTGGCTGCTGTTCATGTTGCAGATGACATGTCCTCGTGGCGTGGTGATGCTCTGGTCGCGGGTGAAGTAGAGGTTCATCAGCGGTGTCTGTAAGTACTTGGCCTCATAGCCCGTGTTGTTGTCGGTCGTCGACAATACCACGGTGGGCTGTAGAATGATGCATTTGATCAGGTCGGAACGGCTCATCTTCGATAGCACCTCCTTGCGGTAGTCTTTCATGCGCGCCTGATCCTCAGCGGGGAGGGCGCTGGTGTCATAGACGAGCACATCGGAAGCTAGCTGCTGCAGACTGTCGATGCCCACCTCCTCGAGAATGCCAGGTATGGTGTGCACGCGTATGCCGTTGTTCTCAAGCATACGGATATAGCCGCGATGCTCCTCGGCAGCCTTCTCTACATCGAAGTAATCTTCGAAAAGTCCGGCCAAGGGGTGTGCCACGCCCAAGAACAGCTCTTGTCCTGGCGTGTGCATCAGTATGTCGCCCGCTACGCTCCATTCAGCCTGCGGGTAATCCATTTTTCGATCTTGTGCATGTGCATTGATGCCGCATACAATAGTAGCGGCCATCATCAAAATCCTAAGTCGTTTCATCTTGTTTTATTTGAATACAATGATTAGACACCCTTATGCCTATCACGCATCTTACAGGGGAACCAGAATGTAGCAGTGGTCTTACCGTTTTGGTTATCGATATCTATTTCGCCACCGAGGGCATCTACGATAACCTTACATGTGGAAAGACTCATTCCAGCGGTCTCATTGCCTGATGACTGATTGCTTTGTTTCTGGAGGAACGTGAAGAGGTCGCCGCTGACCAATTCGCTCTGGCCAGTGCCTAGATAGGTAATGGTAACCCTGATGCCTCTACGGCTTCTGACCTCATCTCCGTAGAAGAGGATGATGTCGCCTTGAGTACACTCCTTGGCGGCATTCGACAAAAGAGTTATCATCAGCTGGTGCATGAAGTTCGTATCAAGTGTTCCCTTACAGTGAACTGAGAGGGTGGATCTGACGCGGATGGAGACTTCAGGCTTTGTGAGGTTCGACGCTTCACGACGATAGGAGGCCATCAACTCGGCCAGATTCACCTCGATGAAGGTAAAGGAAGGCATTCCGCCTTCGAGGCTTGACAAATCCAGAAGCTGTTTGAGGTAATCAAGCAGTTGCTGGGTGTTCTTGTTAATATAGGTTGCCAATTCTTTTACCTGTGCAGCCTGCATATTTTCATCATTCTCTTCAAGAATAAGCTTGCTATAACTCATGATGGCGTTCAGCGGTGTGCGCAGGGTGTGGCTGACGTTATCAAGGAATACAGACTTAAGCCGCTCGCTCTTCTGGGCGCGGTTCAGCTCTTTCTCCAGTCGCTGCTCATAATGTGCATACATGAAATATGCAGATAATCCGAATCCAACGAGCAACAGAAAAATAATAATCAAATATACAATGTTCATAACGGTAAATAGAATTTGTCTGCAAAGATATGATAATTATTTTAGATTTACAAAGAAAATTTGCAAAAACTTACAATTATTGTCACTTTTCTTGCCGGCAAAGGTATGAAGAAATCCCGAAACGACAAAGCGTTTCGGGATTTTTATTGCTGTTTCACAAGAGAATGCGATTTAGAACGTGATGGTGAGGCGTTTCAGATCCTTGTCGAGTGAACTGTTGCCGTAGAGGATCTCGTAGGTGCCAGGCTTCGTGCGCATCGTGTTGGTCTCAGCATCCCAGAACTCGAAGCTCTCGGGAGTGAGCGCAATGGTAGCGGTAGCCGACTGGCCAGCCTTCACATCGATGCGCTGGAAACCGCGCAGGCTCTTCAGAGGACCATCCTGGTCGGCAGTGTTACGGATGTAGAGTTGTACGATCTCCGTACCGTTACGCTGTCCGCTGTTGGTGACGGGGACACTGACCTTGTAAGAACCGCCCTGACCTTCGATGGTGGCATCGCCAATGGCAAAGGTGGTATAGCTCTGGCCGTAGCCGAAAGCGAAGAGCGGATCGCTGAAATAGCGGTAGGTACGACCCTTCATCGAATAATCCTCGTAGTCGGGCAACTGAGCGTCGCTCTTATAGAAGGTAACTGAGAGTTTACCAGAGGGGTTATAGTCGCCGAAGAGCACATCGGCAACGGCGGTACCTCCCTCCTGTCCAGCATACCATGCCTGGAGAATAGCGTCGCACGACTGAGTTTCGGGCTCAAGCGCGATGGCAGAGCCGGAGCAGTTGACGAAGATCACCTGCTTGCCAGCGGTCTTGAGGGCCTTGAGGAACTCACGCTGTACCTTCGGGAGTTCGATGCTGGTGCGGTCGCCACCCTTGAAACCTTCGATGTTGACAGGCATCTCCTCACCTTCGAGGCTTGGAGCGATACCGCCACAGAAGATCACCTTGTCGATGCCCTTCAGCTGGGCGATGGTCTCCTGATAGTCGATGGGAAGTTCGCGGGCAACATTGATCTTCATTGAGGCACCCCAGGTCTTGACGGTCTGGAAGCGTACCTCAATCTGGAACTGCTGTCCCTTCTCGGCCTTCAGGACGGTGCGGGTAGGTGTGGCGCGCCAGATGTGGTGGGTGAATTTCTTCTCACCGTTGATATAAAGCTCGAAATGACCTGTACTCTCCACGTTGACGACATACTCGCCTGCCTCTTTAGGAGCAAAGGTCGTCTCGTACTTGGCAGAGAAGTCCTCGATGGGGAGATTGGGAGCGAAGACGTGCATACCTGCAGTGGTGACATTGACAGGCTTCGTGTAGTATTCGGTGGTGAAGGGCTTGCCCTCCATATTCGTGTTGTTCCAGAATGTGCCCTTCAGTCCGCGCTTGCCATCGGGAGCAGTACACTCGCTGGCCATGTGGCTCTCGAGTACCTGATCGTAGGTCAGGTCGCATCCGGGGATATAAGTGATTTTCTTCTGCTTGGCCTTGATGCCGTCGAGGATGGTGACGGTATGATTGGGTATACCGTTGTAGTTACCCCACATCATCGGCTCGTTGTGCGCATTAGGACCGATGACGGCAATCTTCTCTGCATTCTTCTTCAGCGGTAGGATATTGCCGTTGTTCTGCAGCAGGACAATGCTCTGGCGGGCCATATCGAGGGAGATGTTGGCAGAAGCCTTGGTGGACATGGCAGAGTAGGGAATCTTCGACCACTCCACGAGGGCGGGATCGTCCATCTCACCCAGATCGAAACGACCTTCGAGCAAACGGATGACGTGCTTGTCGACTTCAGCCTCGCTGATCAGACCACGATGTACGGCCTCAGGGATGCTACGGTAGGCATAGCCGTAGCCGCACTCCACGTCGGTTCCAGCCAGCGTGGCCTTGGCAGAAGCGGTGATCGGTGAAGAACTGCTCTTGTGAGAGGTATAGAAATCGCTGACGGCACCACAGTCGCTGACCACCAGGTACTGGAAGCCCCAGTCGTCGCGGAGAATCTGCTGGAGCAGACGGTTGGAACCGCAGCAAGGATCATCGTCTAAGCGCTGATAGGCGCACATCACTTCGCGCACCTTACTCTTCTCTACCAAATGCTTAAACGCAGGCATGTAGGTCTCCCAGAAGTCGCGCACGGGTACATTAGTAAGGTTGGCGGTGTGGCGGGTGTATTCAGGACCGCTGTGTACGGCATAGTGCTTGGCACAGGCCCAGAGCTTGCGGTACTTGGAGTCCTCGGGACCCTGCAGGCCGCGTACGACGGCATCGCCCATCACTGAGGTCAGGAAGGGGTCCTCGCCATAGGTCTCCTGTCCGCGTCCCCATCGTGGGTCACGGAAGATATTCACGTTGGGTGTCCAGACGGAGAGACTGCGCATCTTCATGTCCTCACCCTTCAGATCGTACATACGGTGGTTGTACTGGGCACGGAACTCGGTACTGGCGATGTCGAAGCACTTGAAGAGCAAATCGGGGTTGAATGACGATGCCATGCCTACGGGCTCAGGGAATACGGTGACGTTGCCCATGTTGGCGGCGCCGTGAAGCGCCTCACTCCACCAGAAGAATTTCTTGATGCCGAGGCGCGGGATGGCCGGACTCTCGTCGAGCATGAGCATGGCCTTCTCTTCGAGCGTCAGACGGCTACAGAGGTCCTTGGCACGCTCCTGGGCACTCAGCTGAGGGTTCTGGTACGGAAAAGTCTGTGCCGACACTTGCAGGCCGGCACAGAACATGAATACGGTTGATAATAATGTTAGGTAATGTCTTTTTGAGAATAGTTGATTCAGCATATTCTATTTCGATTTTTGGTTTCTGGGTGCAAAGGTAAGGAAAAAATGAGACACGAGATTTCTCTCATGTCTCACAAACTTTGCCTTATGTAACATAAGCATTAAAAATGCTGTTTTTTGAGACGATAAGTCTGTCCGGGATGCGTTTCTATGTCGTATTCGTAGACTTTTCTGACGGGCAGAAGGTCAAAATTCTTGAGTTCTTTCGACTTCAGCGGGTCGCGGATGATGGCCGATTGCAGCAGTTGATTCTGGCAGGATCCTGATGCTTCCTGGAGTCCTTCTCCCGTAAGAGGCACATAAGAACGCAGGCGCAGCATGTCACCAATCTTGGAGGTTATGACTGCCTCTTGGAGCTCGCCACCATTCCACTTGATGTCGACGGTAAAGGCTCCACGTGCCTGAAGGCCCTTTACTTCGCCTTCAGTCCAGGTGTCGGGTAGGGCTGGCAGCAGGTGTACTGCACCGTCGTGACTCTGGAGCAGCATCTCGCAGATGCCAGCCGAACAGCCGAAGTTGCCATCGATCTGGAAAGGTGGATGGGCGTCGAACAGATTGGGGTAGGTGCCGCCGCGAGGTCCCCATTCTATTGAGTCGGGTATCAAGGTGAGCATGTTCTTGATGATACGGAAGGCGTGGTTGCCGTCGAGCATGCGCGCCCAGAAGTTGATCTTCCATCCGAGGCTCCAGCCTGTAGCCATGTCGCCACGCTGCTGGAGTGTGTTGGCAGCTGCCGTGAACAGCTCGGGATGAGTGAAAGGCGATATCTGATTAGATGGATAAAGTCCGTAAAGATGGGAGATATGGCGGTGCTCATCCTTTGGATCATCGGCATCGATGAGCCACTCCTGCAACTGGCCGTAGCGGCCTATCTGCATGGGGGGAAGCTTTTCGAGTGCCGACTGATAGGGCAGGATAGTGGCATTATCCATTCCGAGTACCTTGGCAGCCTGAATCACCTGACTGAGTACGTCGAAGCAGATCTGATTGTCCATCGTAGAACCTGCAGTGACGTTGGAACCCTTGCCTTGGGGGCCATGCTCGGGTGACACGGTGGGGACGGTTACCAACCATCCTTTTGCCTGTTTGATCTCACCATCGGCAGGGTAGGGCTGCATGTAGTCGATTAGGAAGTCGGCAGCTCCCTTCATCACGGGGAAATAGTCGTTGAGGAACTGCTTGTCGCCTGTGTAGAGATAGTGCTGCCAGAGGTGAGTCGTCAGCCATGCGCCACCTGTGGGGAACATGCCCCATGGCGTCCCGTCGACAGGTCCTGCGATACGCCAGAGGTCTGTATTGTGGTGGGCCATCCATCCTTTACAACCATACATCTCCCGAGCCGTGACGGCACCAGTCTGACTGAGGTCGCTGATCATCGAGAAGAACGGCTGCTGCGTCTCTGCAAGATTGCCTATCAGGGCAGGCCAGTAATTCATCTCTGCATTGATGTTGATGGTGTATTTCGAATCCCAAGGCGCTTCCATCTTGTTGTTCCATACACCCTGCAGGTTGGCGGGCTGTCCACCAGGCTGAGAAGAGGAGATGAGCAGGTAACGGCCATACTGCATCATGAGCGACACCATGTCGAGGTCGCTGCCGTCGAAAGCGGTGAGGCGTCGATCAGTGGGCAGACTCTCATTGCCGCAGTGAGGTAACGACAGACTGACGCGATCGTACTGAGCCTTGTACTTCGCAAGGTGGCTGTTGAGGATCTGCTGGTAGCTGCGCCCTCTGAGTGCAGAAAGCGACTTGATGTTCTTGCGTGTGGGTTCGCCGCTGACATCATGGTAATTCACGAAGTTGGTTGCAGCGGTGATATACAGGGTAACCGTAGTGGCACTGACAACGGCTATGCTCTCTTCGCCGTCGACAATCTCACCATCGGAGAGCACTTCCAGGCGGCATTCTGCCTGAAGACCTGCTGGCACGCCCTCCTGTTCCACACCCTTCACGATGGCAGCTAACTGATGACTGTTGACGCTGCGGGAAGTTTCCAGCGGACTGTCGAAACTGACGTTGAAGGAGAGGGCGCCCTTCTCGCTGGCCTCTATCCGTACAATGATGGCATTGTCGGCTTGTGAAGCAAAACATGTGCGACGATAGGTCACACCGTCGAGGGTATACTGGGTGGTGGCGAGAGCTGTCCCGAGGTTCAGCTGTCTGCGGTAGCTACTGGTGTTGTCCTTGCGGTGGAAAGCCAGTTTTACACTTCCTACAGGCAGGAAGCGCATGCCGTGGGGCCCCTTGATGAAATACTGGTCTATGAGGGCATGAGCCTCTTTCTCCTTGCCTTCGAATATCAGTTGCCGCACCTCTTGCAGATGAGCCTTCGACTCTGGGCTATTATTATAATAAGGTGAGCCACTCCAGAAAGTCTCTTCGTTGAGCTGGATCTCCTCGGTCTTGACATCACCATAGATCATGGCACCGAGATGGGAGTTGCCGATGGGCAATGCCTGGAGCCAATGGGTGGCGGGTTTGTCGTACCAGAGCAGATGTTGTTGAGCCTGTATCGTCAGTGTGACGGAGGCGCTGAACAGGATGGAAGTAATGATTCGTTTCATATTTATTATCTGATTTGTCGTTGCAAAGATACAATAAAAAACTGGAATAAAAAAACCTCGGGACAAGAAACGCCTTTCTTGGGCCCCGAGGAAGGAAAAACTACTAACTACTAATATAACTAAAACAATTTTAACCTATTAATTTTCTCTGGTGCAAAGGTACAACAAATTTAAAAAAGAGGCTTATTTGTATGTTACATATACTTTCGATTTTGTGTCATACCCTAAAAAATTGCACTTTTTTCACAAAAAAACACCTATTTGAAGAGTAATGGAGCCATTTCGCGTAAACTTCTTCGCCATGTGAGGAACTCATGGGCGGTGCCTTCAGAGATAAATCCTGTGGCATTGAATCCTGCAGCCTTCAGTGCCTCAACACTCTTGTTGATACCCTCTGGATTCTCCTTGTCGCCACAGCTCTCGAAGATCACCTTCACAGCCTTCGGATCCTTGATGTCCTCAGGCATGTAGGTACCACCGCTGAGCAGACCCCAGTAACCGAATACCTCTGGACGGCGCAGGGTGATGAGCTTCGTCTCCATACCACCCATCGACAGACCTGCCATCGCACGGTTCCATTTGTCGGCCTTCGTCAAGTAGTTGGCATCGATGAAGGGCACGAGCTCGTCGACGAGGACTTTCTCAAACTCCTCGGCAGTGAACTTGCCGATGGTGCCAAACTTGAAGTCGTTGGTCAGACCGTAGGCCATCACGATGATGAAAGGCTTGATTTTGCCGTCGGCAATCAGATTGTCCATAATCTGACCAGTGCAACCCTGTACGGGCCAGCTGGTCTCGTTCTCACCCCAGCCATGCTGCAGGTAGAGTACTGGGTAGCGCTCCTGCTTGCCCTTCACGAGCTTGCCGTAGCCATAAGGTAGATAGACATTAGCCACCTGCATCTTACCGAGACTCTTCGAGAAGAAGCGTACCTGCTGGATGTTTCCATGAGGAATGTCAGTGCGCAGGGCATAGAAGTCCTGATCAACGGCGGGAATCTCGATACCACTCTCCCAACGGCAAGAGCCGAAGAAGTTATGAGTGCCAGGATCGTTAACCACACCACCGTCGATGGTCAGATGATAATAGTGGAAGCCAGGATCCATCGGACCTTCTGTCGTTCCTACCCATACACCATCCTTGTCCTTGCGCAGCACGGTACCGCCACGGCCACCAAGACCCAGGCTGACGATAACCGACTTGGCATCGGGAGCCACGACGCGGAAGCGGGCAAAGCCTTCGCTGTTCACCTGAGGATACTCCTGTCCAGGCTGGTTCAGAGGATTGGGTACCCAGTCGTTCTTGGGCACGTAGTTATCAGCGGCCACATTGAAGTCGCGGATCACGGCCAGTGAGCGCTTAGCCTTGAAGTTCTCATCGAAAGGCAGCGGGTGGTTGTTGGTGCCAAGCCAAGAGTCCTTGTCGCTCAGGTTCCAGAAGGTCACGTTCTTAATCACGTCCTTGTGTTTTCTGAAGATACGGAACAAGCGGTTATACTGATCTTCCTGAAGTGTCTGGATATAGGGAGCCTGGGGCTTAGCCTCGCCACGTGCGAACATCAGCTGTCCACCACTCTCTGTATTGGTGCGGAGGTCGAGCTCTGTGATGTGGATGATATTCACAATCTCAGAGAAGCGGTTGATCGTCTTTTCGAGAGCCTCCTCATCGGGGAAGTAGATGTTATAGTGCCCCTGCATACCGATACCGTCGATGGGCACACCAGCGTCCTTCATCTTCTTCACCATATTATAGATACGCTCGCGCTTGCCAGGATCCACAGTGCTGTAATCGTTGTAGATCAGTACGCCTGTGGGATCAGCCTCACGGGCAAACTCAAAAGCCTTGGCAATGAACTCATCACCGCAGAGCTTGAAGTGGCGGCTCTGGCGATAGGGGCTGGCATCGGGACGGAACATCATGTTGTCGTCTGCCATAGCCTCATTGACCACGTCCCAAGCATAGACTACATCCTTGTAACGGTTCACCACCGTATGGATATGCTCGCGCAGACGCTGGTAGAACACCTCCTTCTTCACCTCCTTACCCTTCTTGTCGGTAAACATCCAATCGGCAAACTGAGCATGCCAGCACAGACAGTGACCACGCATCTTGATGCCATTCTCACGGCAGAAGTTGGCGATACTGTCGGCTAAGCCGAAATTCCACTCACCCTCTTTGGGATGAATCTCGCCTGGTTTCCAGGCATTCTCAGCGGTGACGCTGTTGAATTGTTTCTTGATAATCTCCATCTGGGCAGCATCAGATACGTTGGTCCTGTTGACGGCTACACCGATGGTGAAATAGTCTTTATAGGCATCCTTCAGTCCAGGACCTGCGGAATAGTCAATGGGGCGCCCCCACTGTGCGAAAGCTGACGAGCTCAGAGCTACGAGCAGCGTGAGTAATACGAATTGTTTTTTCATTATCATATATGTTTTTATGTCTTTTATACAATGATTTGTTATTTGAACAAGTGCGGGATAAACTGTTTCAGGCCTCGACGCCAGGTAAGCCACTCATGATCGGTGCCAGTCGACTCGTAATACTGGGCTTTGATTCCCATCGCATTGAGGTCGTTGACAAGCTTCTCTGTACCGAACATCTTGTCCATGCCTTCTGTTCCACTCATCATAAAGAGGTAGTGGATCTTTTTGTTAAACTCGTCGGCACGTGTGAAGATACCGTCGTAGGCAGTCTTGAGGTCGAGCCCGAAGATGGCACCGCTGAAGGTTCCCATGTAAGAGAACTTATCCATGTTGGTCAGCACGACATCGAAAGTCTGGTGCCCGCCCCACGACAGACCTGCCATCGCTCTGTGATCGCGGTCTGTGAGGGTACGGAACTTTTGGTCTATGGTTGGTAATAAGTCATTAATCATGACCTGATAGAACGAGTTGCCGTAGGTGCTCATGCCCTGACGGTTGTCACCACCACGGAAAGGCGCCTTGATGTCGCCGCTCTCCATCACCACGATCATCGGCACAGCCTCGCCCTTGGCGATGGCATTGTCCATGATGTGCTGCATGTGGCCCTGCTTGCTCCATCCGGTCTCGTCTTCACCCATGCCGTGCTGCAGATAGAGCACGGGGTAACGCTTCTTGGCATTGGCCTTCAGCTCATACTCCGCCGGGGTGTAGACCATCGCATGGCGCCACTCCTTAGTCGACTCTGCATAGTAGTAGAATGAGCGCACCTGTCCTGCTGCCACACCTGGCTGCGGACGATAGTAGTCGCCCTCGCTACCCTCGGGAATCTCGATACCGCCAGCCTCACGGTTACATCCGAAGAACGTCTCTGTGGCGGGGTCGATGAAGTTCACGCCGCCAATGTTCATGAAATAGTAGTGGAAACCCTGTACGAGAGGATCGGTGACAGCGCACCAGATGCCGCTCTCGTCGCGGCGCATGTCGTATTTCTTGCCGCAGATGTCGACGATGGCACTGCTGGCACTGGGAGCATTCAGACGGAAGTAGGCACGCCCCTCTTTGTCGATCTTGGGGAAGTCGTTGCCAGGGACGGTGGTCTCGGCGATGAAGGCATCGGCAGGAACGTCGAAGGGCTTCTTCACCTGATAGCCCATCAGTTCAAGCATCTTCTCACCGTAGCGTGTACCGAGCTCACGGTAGCCAGGGGCGTCGAAGTGCAGCTTGTCAGGACCGTTGGAGCATCCTGTAGAAGAGATGACGTGAGCTGTGTGGATGGTCTGGGGCAGTTCCTGAATCTGTTTCATACATCCGATGCAGACACCCTCACCATTAGCTTGCACAACCTCACCGACGAGCAGCGGTGTCTCCTCAGGCTTCAGCTGCAGGTCGCCGAGCATGTTGTCGTAAACCTGCTGCACCATTCCTGCCCATTTCGGGTCGCCGGTGTTCGTCTCACCCTGATGCATCAGCACACCCTTGATGACGCCATCCTGCTGAGCCTTCTTGGCCAGTGTGATGAGGCGCTCGTAGGGATTGTTGTCGTAGGCTGCAAGCATGGGCTTCATCCAGCCTGGGGCAGTCTTCACGTAGTTCTTGATGCTGTCGGGCAGGAATCCCTGAATGGCAATGCCGCCAATAGCCACGTGGATCACACCGACGCGGATGTTCTCGGGCAGCGTCTTGATCATGGTGCGGCCAAACCAGTCTGCAGGCGTCAGGCCTGTATTCGGGCGGCAGAGAGGGGCAGAGGCTTCACACCACTCACCCATCTTACGGCCTCGCTGCGGGTCGTCGACAGCAGGCATGAGCAGAAAGCGCGGACCAGGACTGGCGATGTCCTGAGCCTCGGGCTTGGCTGCTCCCTCCATGTTCGACTGTCCGAAACAGAGGAAGATATAGAAATTTGGGTCTACTTCTGCCATTGCTTTCGAAAATGGCAGGAACGTCAGTGCCGTCAGCAGCACGTATTTTAGTGTTCGTTTCATTGTTATTGAATAGTTGATATTGGTTTGTGGGTGCAAATTTACGATATTTTTCCCACTTTGGGTTTAATAAATGTATCATATAGTTCATTTTTTGTACCAAATCTTTGGTGGTTTGCAGGAAAGTGTTTACCTTTGCAAAGAAAATGTTACATACCAATAACAATGAGGTTGAAAGCGATTCTAACTCTTATATTAACTTGCCTATCCTTGTGCGGCTTTGCACAGATGGGTAAATTCTTCAATACAGATAACCAGTTATCCAGTAGTTTTGTGACTCAGATGTATCTCGACCGCGATGGTTTCATCTGGGCTACGACGCGTGATGGTATCAACCGTTACGATGGCTATCAGTTCCGCGTGTTCCGTCGCGAGAACGAAGCCGATAAGACGCTGGCCAGCAATTACGTGAACACCATGATGCAGGATCGCAACGGCCTTTTCTATTTTGGTATGTACGGTGCGTTGCAGACCTGGGATGGCAAGACCTTCGATAATGTGACGATGACTGACCTCAAGGGACAGAAGGGCAGCTGTTATGCCAACTGTTTCCTCGAGCGTAAGAACGGCGATGTGCTGGCAGGCACCTCTGGACTCGGCGTGATGAAGTTCAGCGATAAGACGCACGCCAGCCAGATGGGAGGGGCTCTTGCCGACCTTCATACCATCAACGCCATGATGGAGGATCAAAAGGGGCGCCTGTGGATGGTGACAGACAGCAAAGGCCTGATCTGTTTCGACGGCCAGAAGGTGCAGCGTTACCTGCAGGATCGCAGCGACCTGATCTTTTCCTGTCTCTGTGAGGATCCTCAGGGCATCATCTACGTCGGAACAACAGATTCGGGCGCTTTCAAACAGCAGGGCGATGACTTCGTCCACATCGAAGGCACCAAGTCGCGTGCTGTCTCGTCGCTCTATTGCGATCACTTCGGCCGCATCATCATCGGCTACGACGGACAGGGAATAGCCATCTATGAGCCCAGGAACGACCGCCTGACCGATAACCCCTTCTACAGCAAGGAGGTCGATCTCTTGAAGAGCAAGGTCTACTCCATCATCGAAGACCCCAGTGGTAACCTCTGGTTCGGCATGTTGCAGAAGGGTATCTACAAGCAGCCCATCTCGTTTGATGGCTTCAGCTACATGGGATATAAGCTTGGTGAGCGCAATCTGATAGGCAGCGCCTGTGTCATCAGCACCCTTATCGATCGTCAGCGCAGGGGGTGGATCGGTACCGATAAAGACGGGCTTTATTGTCTGGATTCCCAGCAGCGCGTAGTGAAGCACTATGTGGAAGGTGTGCCTGCCACAGTGATGTCGATCGCAGAAGATGCCGAGGGGCGTATCTGGTTCGGCTCTTATGGCGAGGGCTTTGGCTGGATCGATCCTACCACGCAGAAGCCTCACCCTGTGGAGTATCCCGAGGATAAGCACCTCATCGTGATGGATATCGAGTGCGATAAGCAGGGACGCCTGTGGCTGGCCACGATGAAGTATGGTGTGCTCTGCATGGATTCCCAGGGCAATGTCATCAAGAAGTACGTGATGAAGGAGGGAGCTGATAACGACAAGCAGATCAACAGTATCATCAATAACTACATCTCGCAGGTGTCGCTCTCGCCCGATGGCAAGCGCCTCTATGTAGCCACGTCGATGGGACTTTGCTGTCTCGATATCGAGCGCGAGAACTGGATCAACACCTTTGGCGTGAACTGTCCCAACTACGGACAGCCTGTCCGTGTCGCCCGCGAGTATGACGGCTATATCTGGGTGGGCACCAACGAGGGCCTCTATTGTTACGATATGAAGGGCAAGGTGCTCAAGCAGTACGATCGTGAGCAGGGACTTGCCGACAATGGCGTCTCTACCCTCGAGCGCCACCCTAACGGCATGCTCTGGATAGGTACGAACCATGGCCTGAGCTGTCTGAATCCGCGTACAGGCCTTTTCCAGAACTACTTTGCCGATGATGGTCTGCAGGGTAATGAGTTTGGCGACGGCGCGTCGTATATCTCCGACAATGGCATCCTGATCTTCGGAGGTACTGGCGGTATCACCTGGTTCAAGCCCGAGGATATTGCCCAAAGTAAGTGGGAGGCAGTGGTTCGTCTGACGAACTTCCTCGTCAACGGACAGCCCATCGAGGGCTCTGATCGCTTCCGCCTGAGCTATCACGACAATTCGTTTGCCGTGCAGTTCTCCACGCTGACTTACGAGAATCCCGAACACATCTCTTATCTCTATAGCATCAACGGCGAACCGTATATCCACATGCTGCCAGGAACCAACGAAATTGTCTTCTCGCACATGCCGCCAGGCACCTACCGTTTCCGCGTGAAGGCCGAGCGCAATAATATCGAGACGCCCGAGTATACCTTCACCGTGGTTGTGGCCAGTCCCTGGTATCGCTCTTCGTGGGCTTACTTCATCTATATGCTCATTATCGGTGCAGGCCTCTGGCAGTTTATCCTGGGGCGCCGCCGCAGGGAGCAGACACGCCGTCGCATGCAGGAGCATATCCATGCCGAGGAGTTGGGCGAGGCTAAGCTGCGCTTCTTCATGAACATCAGTCATGAGATCCGTACACCTATGACGCTCATCGTGACACCCTTGCTCTCGCTGATCAAGAACGAGACCGATCCTCATCGCAAGAGTGTCTATGAGACCATCCGTCGTAACGCCGAGCGCATCCTGAGTCTGATCAATCAGATGATGGACCTCCGTAAGATTGACAAGGGACAGATGATGATGCGCATGACGGAGACCAATCTTGTGGCCTTCATCGCCGATATCCACGCCCTCTTCAAGCATCAGGCCGCCTCCAAGCAGGTGACGCTCAAATATGAGCACGATATCGACAATCTCAGTGTCTGGGTCGATCGCAAGCAGTTTGATAAGGTCATCGTCAATATCCTCTCCAACGCCTTTAAGTTCACGCCTACGGGTGGTGAGATCGTGATCCGCCTGACGCACGACGACAAGCAGGCTCATATCGCCATCAGCGACAACGGCGAGCAGATCCCCGAAGAGAAGCTCGATAAGATCTTCGAGCGTTTCTATCAGAGTGCCTCTTCCGTGAACGACCGTAACGTGGGTACTGGCATCGGACTCGACCTGACGCGCTCGCTTGTGGAACTCCATCATGGTACGATCGAGGCGCATAACCTGAAGCAGGGCTGCGAGTTCGTGGTGACCATCCCGTTGGGCAGGGCTCATCTGAATCCTGAGGAACTGGTGCTCGAAGCTGAGGCTGCCAAGGTCGATATGGAGCCTACGGAGATGGACAGTCTGATGGAGGAACTCGAAGAGCAGGTGGTAGAGCAGCCTGCTGCCAGCAACAGCACCGTCAGACTCGTGATTGTCGAGGACGACGACGAGATCCGCGACTATCTCCAGAACGAACTTGGGCAGCAGTATCAGGTGACTGCCTGCACCAATGGCAAGGAGGCGCTCAGCGAGGTGCTCCGCTCTGGTGCCGACCTCGTGGTCAGCGATGTGATGATGCCTGAGATGGATGGTAACCAGCTCTGCGCGAAGCTGAAGATGAACCCCAATACCAACTTCATCCCCGTCATTCTGCTGACAGCGAAGAACCGCGATGAGGATAAGCTCGAAGGACTGGAGACGGGTGCCGATGCTTATATCGTCAAGCCGTTTAATATGGATATCCTGCGTCGCACCATTGCCAATCTGCTGAACAGCCACCGTCTGCTGCGCCTGAAGTATGAGCGCAACGATGTCTTGGAGGAGCAGGTCGACGAGGTGAAGATCAAGTCGCCTGATGAGAAACTGCTTGATCGCGTGATGGCCACCATCAATGCCCATCTCAACGATTCCGACCTGAGTATCGATATGATTGCCGACGAGGTGGGCATCAGCCGCGTACATCTGCATCGAAAGATGAAGGAACTCACGGGGCAGACGCCTCACGACTTCATCCGCAACATCCGTCTGAAGCGTGCTGCCTATCTGCTGACGGGGCAGGGCGTGAACGTGACGGAGGTCATGTACGCCTGCGGATTCTCCAACTCAGCGTCGTTCTCCACCGTCTTCAAGAAGTTCTATGGCGTCTCGCCGCGCGAATACATGAAAGAGCACGGCAATCGGTAAATAAAAGGCTCGGCCATTTGGCCGAGCCTTTTCTGTTAATATCTTTTCGTCGATTCCTTACCGAACAGGTACTGTCGCTCGTAACCACCCAGGTCGATGACGATCTTCTCGAATACGATGCCTGGATCCTGCGGATGCAGCGTCAGCGTGTGCGTGTCTTTGCTGCCGTCTACAGGCAGTTCCACGATCTGCTCCACCACGCGACGTGCAATCGTCGGATAGTAGATGGTGTAGATGTTCTCGGGTTTCTCGTTGAGCTTGCTGTTGAAGTTCACGCTGACAGGTTGTCCGCCGTCGATGGCAACGTCGTAGATGAGGCCGCCCTTGTCGAGGAAGTCGAGTGTCGACTTCGTCACCACGTGCACCTTCACCTTCTCGGCCTTGCCCTTCCAGCGGTATTCCAGCTGGGCGTTGTCAGTGCCTGTGGTGTAAGGCATCAGGGCGATGCCGCTCAGGGTGCGCCCCATGTAGGGAATCACCGTCCACTTCGCATTCTGGGCGTCCGTGCGGCTGTAGCTGTGCTCGGCCTCTATACTGATATAGCCGTCCTTCGCCTCGAATGTCGGACCCTGTGCAGGTGTGGCAACGGTCTTCAGCTCAGGAACGACGTCGGCAGGATAGCTGTCGTTCCACATCGTATAGCTGATGTGCTTCTGTGTCATCATACCGTTCCACTTGCCTCCGGCTATTTCCTTGTTATATTGCAGGTTCAGCAGAGAGTCGCGCTTGAAGGCCTGGCGGCAGCGCTCAGCCCAGCAGTTAGCCTCAGGGTCGCCCAGGGCAGCCAGCTTCAGGTTCATGGCCTGGGCGTAGTACATCTCGTAGACGGCTCCCATCGCCTGCACGGGGAAGAGGATGATCTGTCGGTAGGCATCCTTGTACTCGGGCTTCAGGGTGATAAACTGTCGCAGGGCGCGCGTCTCGAGCGCCTGATACTCAGCCACCACCTGTGCAAACTCGTCGGTGGTATAGGTGCTGGCGTCGAGCATCTCCGAGGTGATGCGGCCGTTATACTTGCTCACGAGGTTCAGGATCGATGCCGCCTCGCAGGCCTGATCGCAGCCGAAGCTCTCTGCGCAGAACTCCCAGGTGTGGTCGAGCAGGTTCTTGGTCGAGCCAAGCGGCGAAGCCGAGCAGTCTACGGCGTATTTCTTCGGGTTCCATGCCATGTCCATAAACAGCTGGATGGGGTACTCCATGGGCTTCAGGTCGCCTACGTTCAGTATCCAGAGTTTCTGTATGCCGCCGTTGTAGGCCAGCTGCAACTGCTCCCACATGTTCTGTATCGGGGTGACGTTGATCCACTTCGTGTTGCGCGGCGCCCCTACATAGTCCACGTGGTAGTAGAGTCCCCAGCCTCCTTTGCGCTTCTGCTCCTCGGCAGTGGGCAGTCGCCTCACGTTGCCCCAGTTGTCGTCGCAGAGCAGCACCGTCACGTCGTCGGGCACTCTCAGTCCTGCGTCGTAGTAGTCCTGCACCTCCTTGTAGAGGGCCCATATCTGAGGCGTCTCCTTGGCAGGTCGCTTGGTCACCTCCTTGATGATGCGGCGCTGGTTGTCGATGATGCTTTCCAGCAGCTTGGTGTCCGTGCCCTTGCCCATCGCCTCGTCGCCGTCGCCGCGCATACCGATGGTCACGATGTCGTCAGTGCCCTTCATGCGCTCGATACCCTCACGGAAGAATCTGTCGAGGTTCTGCTTGTTCGTCGCATAGTTCCATGCGCCCCATCCCTTGCGGTCTCGTGCATATTCCTGGTGGTTGCGGGCCATGGGCTCGTGGTGCGATGTACCCATCATCACGCCCATCTTGTCGGCAGTCTTCAGGTTCTCGGGGTCGTCGGCGTAGAAGGCCCATCCCCACATGGCAGGCCACAGGTAGTTACCCTTCAGTCGCAGGATGAGTTCAAACACCTTCTCGTAGAATCGGTGGTCGCCGTAGTCGGTGCCGAAGGTGTTCTTCACCCACGATGTCAGACAGGGTGCCTCGTCGTTCAGGAACAGTCCTCTGTACCTCACGGCAGGCTCTCCGTCGGTAAACTCCCCGTCCTTTATATATAATAAGGTGTGCTTCTCCGTAGGCACATCAGCCCAGTAGTACCAGGGCGACACGCCTATCTGGCGCGATAGCTCGTAGATGCCGTAGACCGTACCTCGCTTGTCGCTGCCGGCAATCACCAGCTGTCCGTCGATGGTCTTGATGATGTATTTCTCCGTCTTGCCCTTCAGGTCTTTCAGCAGTCCCTGCTTCACCCACAGGTCTATCTGCTTGTTGGTGCCAACGGTTCCGATGAGGATCTTCTGACTCGTCTCACTGATGGCAGGCTTGTTGCCAGTCACCAGCTCAAAGTCCTTCTGCAGATTGGCAGCCGCCAGCTGTACGCACGAGTGCTCCCCGGCGGCATAGCCGATGGTCACGTCCTTCAGCAGCCAGCTGCCTGCGGTCTGTTCAAATGTTACGAACGGTTCTGCTGCCATTGCAGCGAGGGTCATTGCGGCTCCTACAAGTGTGAGCAGCCATCTCTTGGTTGATGTTAGTTCTTTTGCCATGATGTTAAGTTTTGGATTCTGGTGGCAAAGGTAAGCAAAACATCTGAAACGCGTTTTTTCTCACGTTTCAGATGTTTTCAAATATGTTTCAATATTCGAGAATCAGGCTCTGACGGGGTTTCAGTTCCAAATTCTTCGTCAGGTCGTAGTAGTGTCCCGTGAGGATATCCTTGGCCTTCTGTGCGCTGCCGATCACCTCAGCGTAGCGCTCCACGTCCATCGTGGCAGGCTTGCTTGTGCCGTTGAGGATGGTGAGGGCAGTCTTGCCCTGATACTGACGGGCTACGACGTAGATACCCTTGTTGGGCATAAACTGGGTCATCTTGCCCTTGGTGATCACTTCGTTGCCCTGTCGCCAGTGCAGCAGTCTGCTTGTCCACTGGAACATGCTCTGCTCCGCCTTCGTGCGTCCCTCCTTGGTGAAGCAGTTGTGCTCGTCGCCAGGGAATCCGCCAGGGAAGTCGCAGCGCACGTTACCGTCTGTCACCTCCTTCGTGCCGTTCATCAGCACCTCCGTACCGTAGTAGAGCTGAGGGATGCGGTTCACGGTCAGCAGCAGTGCCAGTGCCTGCTTCAGTGCCAGCGTGTCCTTGCCGTTGCCCAGGAATCGGTCAGTGTCGTGGTTCTCGATGAAGGCCATCACGCTCGAAGGGTTGGGGTAGAGATAGTCGTATACGAAGTTGCTGTACACGCGGTTCAGTCCTTGCCAGGTCGTTTCCTCGTTCTTGGCCTTGTTGATCTTGTCGTAGAAGCTGAAGTCCATCACCGTCTTCAGGTACGAGTTCTTCTTGGCGAGCTTCGAGTCCTTCTGCCAGGTGGCCGTGTAGGCAGGCTCTATCACCCATGTCTCGCCCACGGTGTTGAAGTTAGGATATTCCTCGTCGATCTCCTTCATCCACTGCGCCATGGCGTCGTCGTAGGCGTAGGGGTAGGTGTCCATGCGGATGCCGTCGATGCCCACGGTCTCAATCCACCAGATAGAGTTCTGTATGAGGTATCTCATCAGGTGCGGGTTGTGCTGGTTCAGGTCAGGCATCGATGGCACGAACCATCCCTCCACCGTCTCCTTCAGGTCCACCTTCGATGCGTATGGATCCACCACGGGCGTCAGCTGGTAGCTGGTCTGCAGATACTTGCTCTTGGCGGGCTCCGAGCCGTCGCTGTTGGCTGTGAATCCCGTCATGGGGTCGCGCCCGCTGGCGTCCTCGCTGAGCCACTCTGGCGTGTTCAGCCAGTCCTTCGACGGCATGTCCTTCGTCCAGGGGTGCTCAAATCCGCTGTGGTTGAATATCATGTCCATCACGATCTTCAGTCCCATGGCGTGCGCCTCGTCGCAGAGTCGCTTGTAGTCCTCGTTTGTTCCGAAGCGCGGGTCCACCTTATAATAGTTAGTGGTGGCATAGCCGTGATAGGTCGAGAATCCGTTCTTCGAGTCGGGCGAGTCGTTCTCCAGCACAGGTGTGAACCAGAGTGCCGTCACGCCCAGTTCCTTGAAGTAGTCCAGGTGCTCCCTGATACCGTTCAGGTCGCCGCCATGCCTGAGGCTTGGCTTCGAGCGGTCCTCCACGTAGGGTCTCATCCCTGGGATCTGCTTGGGGTGGTTGGCGCCTTGGGCGAATCTGTCGGGCATCAGCATGTAGAGCACGTCGGAATTGGTGAATCCCATGCGCTCCTCGCCCTTCTTCTCGCGCGCCTTCAAAGCGAACTTCTCACTGCTCACCTTTCCCTTTTCACTTTTGAAGTTCAGCGTCATCGTGCCAGGCTGCGCATCCTTCAGGTTGAGGTAGATCAGCAGGTAGTTGGGCGAGTCGAGGCGCACCAGACTGTCTATCACGACCCCCGGATAGTCCGTCGTCACGCTCTTCACGTCGCGTATTCCCTTGCCATAGACCATCAGCTGCACTGTAGGGTTTTTCAGCCCCACGAACCAGTCAGTAGGCTCAATATAATTTGATTCTATGGTGCAAATATAGTGAAAATCTGCCATCCAATCCCCATTTTAACACTGATTAATAATCCCCCGCTCGGAAAACGTTTGCACGGCAGGCATAGCTCATGCTTTGCGCCCTTTTACGACAGCATTCAGCCTCATGATAACGAACTGTCGCAATCCCTCCTCTTTGTCGCAACAACTTCGTTTAAAAGTCAGCAAAATTGTTGCAAATCTCCGAAAGTCCCCCTACCTTTGCTCTCGCTAAGACAGGCTGCGCCTCAGCAATCTAAAGCGAGCTTTGATTGCCTTCGACTTGCACTGTCATTGCATCGTCGAAAGGAAACAGACGACAAAGTTAATAATAAAAATAATAAGTATAATCAATTAAAAAAATTAAAGTTATGACAACAAAAAGTTTCAATGCAAAGAAGATGTTCATGAGCACATTTGCAGCAGTAGTTTTCTCATTCGTGTTCACCACCAGTGCAAACGCAAATTCTAATGGAGAAGCCCCACAGAAGGGTAATGTAGAGATTCGCGTGAAAGATGCTCCACAGAAGAGTAATTTAGAGATTCGCGTGAAAGGTGCTCAGAAGGGTAATGTAGAGATTCGTGTAAAAGACGCTCCAAATTCTTTTGAAAGTTTCATCGAGCAGGTTTTGGGAATCCGCGTAAGAGTTCGCGTATAGAGCGTGCAGTATAACAGACAGCTCTAAGAAGATCAAGAGGCAGTAGATCTTCTATTTTGAAAGAAGAAGTGAATCGGGAGTCAGAGCGGCTCCCTTTTTTTGTGTCTGGCTGTGACACGCCGATCCTCAAAAGAACCATACGCGTTAACCCCGGGTCTAAGCCCATTGGGCGCGTGTGCTGGGGTCAGGCCCCAAAGTAAAGTCGCAAGCGACTGTACTTTGGCGCCAGACCCGAAGCCTGCGGGTTCCATTGGGGGTTAGTTGTGGATGATCAGGGCGGACTGGGCATCGACGACGGCCTTGGGGCCTTGGAGGGTGCCGAGGCCTTGCTCGTTGATCTGGCCGTCGCAGCAGACGACGGTGTAGATGCCTTCGGGGATGGTGACTTCCTGATCGGTCTTGCCGGCATTGAGGATGACGATGATGTCGCGCCAGTCGTCACGACCTGCGTAGTTCTTCAGGCGGTAGGCGATGAGGCCTTCGGGCATGTCGAGGAACTCGAGGTGCTTGCGCACGAGGTCGGCATTGCCAAGACGGAAGGCGGGGTGATGCTGGCGCAGGGCGATGAGGCTTTTGTAATAGTCGAACACTTGCGGGTATTTCGCCTTGTTGCTCCAGTCGAGGTGATTGATCTCATCGGGCGACTCAAATGAGTTGTGGACACCCTTCTTGTTGCGCAGCAGCTCTTCACCGCTGAGCATGAAGGGCACGCCCTGGGAGGTGAAGACGGCGGTCTGTGCGAGCAGGTCGAGACGGATGAGCTCTTCTGTCGTGATGCCAGGAATGGAGGCCTTCAGACGGTCGACGAGACACATGTCGTCGTGACAGCTGACATAGGAGATCATCTGCGTGGGTTCGAGTGCCCAGGGCTCCTTGGCGTAGTTGACTTTCGACATGTCGACTTGTGGGTGGGCGATGGCTCCGGCGATGCCGTACTTGATGGATTCGGTCTCGTTCTGGCGCCCGAGCCAGCCTGCCATCGTGTCGTCGGAGAAGGGTCCGCGCAGGGCGTCGCGCAGTTCGTCGCTGAAGGCGGCGATGCCTGGCATCTGCGGGATGTGGGCCTTCATGGCGAGCTTTTCCTGGGGATAGGCGCAGGTGCCTGCGCTCCAGCCTTCGCCATAGATGAAGATGGTGGGGTCGATCTGATCGACCATCTGGCGGATCTGGTTCATCGTCTCGATATCATGGACGCCCATGAGGTCGAAGCGGAAGCCGTCGATGTGGTACTCGTTGATCCAGTACTTGACGCTCTCGAGCATGAACTTGCGCATCATAGGACGGTCGGAGGCGGTCTCATTGCCGCAGCCTGAGCCGTTGCTGTATTGCTTGTGATCTGTAAACCGATAGAAATAGTCGGGATAGGTGCGCTGGAAGTTGGAGTGCTCGATGTCGTAGGTGTGATTGTACACGACGTCGAGGATGACGCGGATGCCTGCATCGTGGAGGGCCTTGACCATCTGCTTGAACTCGCGGATGCGCACGTCGGGGCGATAGGGATCGGTGGAGTAGCCGCCCTCGGGCACGTTGTAGTTCACGGGGTCGTAGCCCCAGTTGTACTTGTTGTCGCTGAGGCGCGTCTCGTCGATGGAGCCGTAGTCGTAGGAGGGCAGGATATGGACGGCGTTGACGCCCAGCTCCTTGAGGTGGCTGATGGCCCAGGGCTCGGTGAGGGCGAGGAACTTGCCCTTATACCGGGCATCGCTGCGGGCGATGGAGAAGTCGCGATGGTGCATCTCGTAGATGACGAGGTCGGCAGGCGACTTCGTGACGGGGCGGGTATCGCTGCTCCAGCCTTCGGGATCGGTGGCGGGAAGAGAGATGATGGCTCCCCGCTTGCCGTTGACGCCTACGGCCTTGGCAAAGACGCCCGGACACTCGCCGAGGCCCACGTCGAAGGTGTAGAACTTGCCCATGAGGTCGCCACGCACGGTGGTCGTCCACTGCTCATCGGCGGTGCGCTTCATCTTGACGGTCTTCACGGCCTTGCCGCCCTGACCTTCCTCATAGATGCGCAGCGTGACGCGCTTGGCATCGTTGGGCGCAAAGAGCGCAAACTGGGTCTTTTCAGGGGTGTAGTTCACTTCCTGAAACGTCTGTGCCGTTACTGACTTGGGAAACAGCAGAGACAGTAATCCTGCGAATATCAATTGCTTCATTTCTTAATTTTTCTGATGATGACGATGATGAGGGTCAGGAGGAGCAGGGCTATCACGACCATTGAGGCGGTGAACCACAGGGAGGCGCGCTTCTCGGCTGCCTCGCGGCTCTTCTCGATGATGGCGATGACGGAATTGACCTGATAGCTCCGCATGTGATGACAGAAATAGTCGTTGCACTTCTTGGAGAACTCCAAGTAGCGCTGGGCACGCTCGATGTCGCCGTCGTTGGCCAGATGTTCTGCCAGGAAGAGGAGCGAGGCCTGATCCATCACGCCGCACTTGATGTCCTCGATGGCTGAGCGCCCCAGCCAGTAGCGCGTCTGCTCTTCATTGTGGAGATTGCTGTAGACCATCGAGCGGTAGAAGGCAGCAAAGGCACGGGCGTGGGAGTTGGGAGGCGCATTGCGGATCCAGCGGTTGCTGAACTGCAGGGCTTCCTGATAATAGCGGCGCCCGTTGAGGATATCCATCTTCATGTGGTACCAATCTTCGGTGCCCTCGGGGGCTACCATCAGCACGGAGTCGCGATAGGCGTTCTGCTGGTCGTAATAGACTTGTTGCATGCCAGGGCGCTCAGTATAGGAGCCTAACTCTCCGTAGAGGTGCATCCAGGCGCCGTAATAGTAGGATAGTCCTACTTGATCGAGGGCAGACTTTCTGATGAGCTTGAGCTGCTCGAATGCCTCGGAGAACATCCTGATGCTTGAGCACTGATGAGCCATCAGCGAGCGGAAGCGCCCTTCGAGGTCTGGGCGCTTGAGCGAATCGGCGAGGGTGATGCACTGCTCGATATAGTAGAGGGCAGAGTCGTTTCTGTATGGCTGGAAGAGACTGAAGAGCTTCTCTGCCAGTTCGAGGCGCTTCTCTGCGCTCTGCTCGGCCTGCAGCTTGTGGCGGCAATCGTCGATCTTCAGCACGCGCTCTTTGACGAAATGCGGTGACTCGCCGATGGTGGCGTCGATCTCCTGATAGAGGGCTTCGAGGTCGACTGGCTCCTCTGTCTGTGCTGAGGCCGTGGCGGACATGCCTACCACGGCACTCAGCAGGAGAGCGACAGTTAAGGATCGTTTGATTGTATTCATGGTTTCTTGATTTGAGTTCTTTATTTTGCAATCAGACTGACGGCGAAGCCACCTCCGGGAGCCTCGGTGAGCTTCAGGACATCCTTGGCCGTAACCACCTTCTTGGTGATGACGTAGGCCTTCGGATTGGTCTCGTAGTGAGCGTCCTTGGCATCGGCGTAGATGGTGCAGTCGTACTTGCGGCCCTTGTCGAGGAAGTTCAGGCGGATGGCGGTCTGATGGCCGTTCTCGTCGCACTTGCCTCCGATGAACCAGTTGTCGGTGCCCTTGGCCTTGCGGGCTACGGTGATGTAGTCGGCGGGCTCTGCCTCGAGATAGATGCTCTCATCCCAGTCGCAGGCTACGTCGCGGATAAACTGGAAGGCATCGTCGTATTGCTCGTAGTGCTCGGGCAGGTCGGCGGCCATCTGCAGGGGTGAGTACATCGTGAGGTAGAGGGCCAGCGATCCGGCGATGGTGATGCGTGCCCATGAGGTGTTGTCGCTCCAGTTCTTCAGCTGTGTCTCGAAGATGCCGGGGGTGTAGTCCATCGGGCCTCCCTGCAGACGGGTGAAGGGGAGGATGCAGGTGTGATCGGGGCGCGAGCCTCCGAAGGCCTCGTACTCTGTGCCGCGTGCGCTCTCGCCACCCACGAGGTTGGGCCATGTGCGGCAGAGTCCTGTAGGACGTGTGGCCTCGTGAGAGTTGACCATGATATGGTGCTTGGCAGCCTCCTTGATGACGTAGAGGTAGTGGTTGTTCATCGACTGTGAGTAGTGATGGTCGCCACGGGGGATGATGTCACCCACATAGCCCGTCTTCACAGCGTCGTAGCCGTACTTGTTCATCAGCTCGTAGGCCTCCTTGATGTGGCGCTCGTAGTTCTGGGTAGAACTCGAGGTCTCGTGGTGCATCAGGAGCTTTACGCCCTTGGAGTGGGCATAGTCGTTGAGCATCTTGATGTCGAAGTCGGGGTAGGGGGTCACGAAGTCGAAGACGTCGCGCTTCCACATGTTTGCCCAATCTTCCCAGCCTACGTTCCAGCCTTCTACGAGAACCTCGTCGAGGCCGTTCTTGGCGGCGAAGTCGATGTAGCGCTTCACCTTCTCATTGTTGGCTGCATGGCGTCCGTGGGGCTTCACCTTGCTCCAGTCGATCTGGTCGAGCTTGATGGAGGGGAAGTCGTCGGTGTAGTGCCAGTTGCTCTTGCCTACAATCATCTCCCACCACACACCGCAGTACTTCGTGGGGTGGATCCAGGAGGTGTCTTCGATCTTACAGGGCTCATTGAGGTTGAGGATGAGGTTGCTGGAGAGCATGTCGCGCGCATCGTCGCTGACCATCACTGTGCGCCAGGGTGTCTCACAGGGTGTCTGCATGGCTCCCTTCAGGCCAGTGGCATCGGGTGTCAGATGGCTGACGAAGGTGAGGGGCTGTGGCAGCGGCCATGGCGATGGCTTGGGATTGGGGGTGTAGGCATTGCTGCCACCCATGAGCTGCTCGGAGAGGTGCTTGGTCTCGGCATCGACGAGTTCGAGGTGCATCGTGGCGTAATCCTGACAGGCTGCCTCGTGGATGTTGATGTAGAGGCCGTCGTCGCTCTTCATCTGCAGTGAGGTCTGCACACCTGTGGGCGAGAATACGGCTACTGAGGAGTTGCCCCAGTTGACGGCGGTCTTGTAGCGCTGGCGGATCTCGGAGAGGCGGGTCTCCTGAGTCTCCTGCTCCTGGGTGTCGTAGTCGCCGGGGAGCCACCATGCCTTATGGTCGCCTGCCATTGCAAACTCCGTGCGCTCTTCCTTGATGATGAAGTAGTTGAGCTCGGGCTGCTGTGGGAACTCGTAGCGGAACCCGATGCCCTCGTCGTAGACACGGAAACGGATCACGATCGTGCGTATGTGTGGGATCAAGGCCAGTCCTGGGGCTGTGCCGTCGCCTGTGTAGCGTTCTTTCTTGATGACTTGCTCCAGTGTGACGGCGAGCTCGTTGTAGTGGTTACGGATGTTCTTGGTCTCGCCCCACACGGGTTGCCAGGTCTCATCGAAGGTGGTGGTCTGTTCGTCCTTGATATGGAAGGCATCCATCAGGTCGGTCTCGTCCATTCCTCTTGAGGCGTGTTTGTCCTTAGCCAGTTCGAGTCCGAGGAACGAGGGTTTCACAACCGCCTTCCCTTTATAGCTCATCTCATAGACGGGCCTTCCCTTATCATCGACTGAAAACTTCAGTTCGATATTGCCATTCGGCGATTTAATGCTTCCTGCCAGTGCAGATAAAGGTAAAAGGGTAAAAAGGTAAAAAGGTAAAATACCCATTACCGCTCCCAATACCTTTGAAATAAATACGTTCTTCATCTTTTTACTTTTTTACTTTTAGTTATTTTCTTCCGCTTTGTATAATTAATGTGCTGATTTCTTCGTTGAGTTCATCGGCGGCGAGGAGCTGCTCGATGGTGAGGTGCATGCGATAGCGCCAGTAGTGACGCGGATTGGCAGGGATGTTGATGCGCTCGGCATTGGCATCGGGCAGACGCAGCTTCTCGTCGATGCTTAACCAGTCCTGGAAGGAGATGAGACAAAGCATCGAGGGCGACGTCAGGTGACGGCTGACGATATCCTTAGCCAACCAGTCGGGCAGCGGGTGGGGAGCAGGGCCTCCACGATAGAGCATCGTGTTGAAGTAGTTCTGCGTGCGCTCCTCGTCCTCATCCCACCATTGGCGCAGGGTGGCCATGTCGTGAGTAGAGATGGTGTCGACACTGCGATAGGGGTTGCGCGAGAGGTGTCCGAAGCGCGTGGTAGGATCCTTCGGCATCGACTGGATCTCGAGGGAGAGGATGCGCAGCTCGTTCATCACCCAGGGCACGCAGTCGGGCACCATACCGAGATCCTCGGCACAGACGAGCATGCGGGTGGCCTGTGTGAGCTTGGGCAGTTTCTTCATCGCCTCAGTATACCAGAACTGGTTGTTGCGGCGGTAGAAGTAGTCGTTGTAGAGCTGGTTGAAGTGATACTTCTGATCCTCGCTGAGCTGGGCGTATGCCTCCTGATACTGGACAGCGATACGTGGATGCCAGCGATCGCTGCGCTTGTGGTCGACGAGGAACAGACCCTCGTTGAACTCCACACCGTAGGCGGCAATCTCCTCGACGCTCATGCCGAGGGCAGGCGAGAACTGGCCCATCAGACCAGACTTGTGAGGCATAGGAATCTCCCAGATGCGGAAGAAGCCCAGCACGTGGTCGATGCGGTAGGCATCGAAATACTCGGCCATCTTACGGAATCGGCGTACCCACCACTGACAGCCGTCGGCGAGCATCACATCCCAGTTATAAGTGGGGAATCCCCAGTTCTGGCCATCGGCAGAGAAAGCATCGGGTGGAGCTCCTGCCTGTCCGTTCAGGTTGAAGTACTTCGGCTCTACCCAGGCCTCTACGCCGTCGCGGCTGATGCCGATGGGGATGTCGCCCTTCAGGATGACGCGCTGCTTGCGGGCATAGGCATGGGCGGCGCGCATCTGCTGGTCGAGATTGAACTGTACGAAGTACCAGAAGGCCACCTCTTTATATATTTTAGTAGTCGTCTTCGACATAGACTCGCGCTCCTTCTCTGTGAAGGTCTTGTGATCGGGCCACTCCGTGAACGAGGCGGTGCCGTACATATCGCGGTAGTGACAGAAGGCGGCGTAAGGCACGAGCCAGTCCTTGTTCTGCTCGAAGAAGGTCTTAAAGGCCTCGGTCTTCATCATCTTACTGCCCTCCTGGGCGAAGAGCTCGCGCAGATAGGCGAGCTTGGCATTGTTCATGCGCTCGTAGTCAATCTGTGGCAGGGCGTTGAGCTCTTTCTGCAGGGCTTCGTAGTAGGCCTTGCGCTCCTTGTCCTTCAGCGGCGGCAGCTGTCGGAAGTCGGTGTACTGAGGATGCAGCGCGTAGATGCTGATAGAGTTGTAAGGATAGCTGTCCTGCCAGGTGTAGGTCATGTTCGTATCGTTGATGGGCAGCACCTGCAGCACGCGCTGGCGGGTCTTGGCACACCAGTCGATCATCTTCTGCAGATCGCCGAAGTCGCCCACTCCGAAGCTGCCTTCACTGCGCAGCGAGAAGATGGGGATGACGGTACCTGCACCCTTCCAAGGATAGACGGGGAAGAAAGCCTGCGACAACTCGTAGACGATCACCTCGCCCTCCTCGAGCTTCGGGATGGTCATCGTGCGGTTCATTCCTGTCTCCCAAAGCGGCGTCACGTCGATCTCTTCGTCGAGCGAGACAAACTTGAACTCGATGGTGTCGGGCAATGTGTCGGCATCGAGGGTGATGACCCACTCATTGTTCTCGTGCTCGGCCATGGTCAGTGCGCGCAGTGCCTCCCAGTTTCCCAAGGCATCGCTGCCACCAATGATAGCCAGACGCTCGTTCCAGCGCAACTGTGGGGCGCGCACCTTCAGGCGCACGGTCTTGGCGTAGGCTGACTCCTCACTCATCTTGCGCTTGCGGGCAGCAACGCACTCTGTGAAGGCCGAAGAGTAGAGGAACGAGTCCTCGGGGATGTCGATCCAGTGGTCATACACCGTGTAGCGTGCTCCCTTGGTAGCGACAAACTCCAGTCTGTGTGGCTCAGTGAGCCACTCGCAGCGTGTCTGCTCGTCGCCTCTCATCACACAGTAGAAGTAGTCGATGTGTGTCTTGGTCTTCACGGACTTACTCAGCTCGCACATCCAATGGCAACCGTCGAGGGTCGACATCTTGTGCTGCTCGGTCTTTCCATCCAGCAGGATGTTCAATGCCAGTTCTTCTCCGAAGGTGGTCTGGTATTCAAGATTGAAAACGATTCTCATAAAAACTTGCCTTTAGTTATTTAATTCTGTTTGTTGCTATAGGTGTGTACGCTGGAGCCTTGGGCAGAGGGCAGATAATTGATGCCCCACCAGCACATCTGCAAGAGGACGAAAGAGACGATGAGCATCCAGAGAGCAAGGCGCTCACGATGGTGTGGAAGGTTACGATAGTGCACATAGACAAGATAGGACAGCCAGGTGATGGCCGCCCACGTCTCCTTGGGGTCCCACGACCAGTAGTGTCCCCATGCCTCCTTGGCCCAGAGAGCACCGAAGAGCATGCCGATGGTAAGGAAGGCAAGGCCTACATAGACGAGATTATCACGAGATTATCGGTGATGTCTGATTCTTCATCAGCAATGGGCTGATGAGTGCTTTCCGTTGTTTTCTTTTTGATGAAAAGCAGATAGACGGCCATCACCGTAGCTGCACCAAGTACGGCGTATGCGAACATATAGACAATGACGTGAGGGGCGAACCAAGGACTCTGGAGGGCTGGCATCAGCGTCTTGTCGTGAATCTCAGGCTTGAACAGGTTCACGCAGATGAACACCAAGGCAAGAATCGTGGAAAACGTGAGTATCCATTTGTATTTCCATCGCGAATAGACAATGATACCCGCCAATGGCAGGAAGAACGAATACCAGAGGCGTGTCTCACCCATTGTGCGAAGCGGCGGACGCTCCATGGAAATCCACATGGAGAGAATAAACGAGAAGAAAACGACCAGTCCGACGATGGTTGCCGTATAGGCCAAGCCGGTCTTTTCTTTCCATGCCGCCCATGCTCCTATAGCCCAAAGCAGGATGGCTGCCATCGCGAAATAAATAAACTGCTCCCAACTCATGCGCGTCTCCTCCCTCCAATAACAAACATACAAACCGCTCCCGCCAGCATCATGTAGATGCCCGTATATACCAACGGCAACCAGGGGTCGCTGACGAGCTCTAATATAGAAATCTGACTCTCGGCACCCATCTGCGTGTCGTAGCCGTATTGATAGATTTTCCAACCGTCCACCTCGTAGGGCTTGTTCACGTCAACCGTGGTCTCG
>ONKL01000088.1 GCA_900318395.1 uncultured Prevotella sp. | reverse complement strand
CTCTCACCCGTTCTACACTGGTAAGAGCAAGCTCGTTGACACCGCAGGTCGTGTTGATAAGTTCATGAGCCGCTACGGTAAGGCTGCGAAGAAGTAAGAGCATACGAAAGCTTGCTTTCAGTTTGCCGAGCGAAAGCAGGCTCGACTGAAAGTCAAGGCTGCGAAGAAGTAAGATTATAGCCGCAAATTTATAAAGGCGCGTTCTTGGTAGTTGCATATGCCAATGACGCGTCTTTTTTTACTTAAAAAAAGTAGTGAAAAAAAGTGAAAACATTCGTGTTTTCACTTCTTTTTTGTAACTTTGTACCCAAGAACTTAACACGTCTATAAAATAAGAAATGAAAACCGTTTACGATTTCACTGTCAAGGACAGAAAAGGCAAAGACGTATCTCTGAAAGAGTACGCCAATGAAGTGTTGCTGATTGTCAATACAGCAACCAAGTGTGGATTCACCCCTCAATACGACGAACTGGAGAAACTCTATGAGAAGTATCATGCACAGGGCTTTGAAATCCTCGATTTCCCCTGCAACCAGTTCGGACAGCAGGCTCCTGGTACCGACGAGAGTATCCATGAGTTCTGCAAGCTGAACTTCGGCACAGAGTTCCCCCGCTTCAAGAAGATCAAGGTCAATGGTGAAGATGCCGATCCCCTCTACAAGTTCCTTCAGGAGCAGAAGGGTTTTGCAGGATGGGATATGAGCCATCAGATTGCTCCCCTCCTCGAGGACATGCTCTCAAAGGCTGATCCCGACTACAAGCAGAAGCCCGACATCAAATGGAACTTTACCAAGTTCCTTATCAACAAGAAGGGACAGGTCGTTGCACGCTTCGAAGCAACGGAGAATATCGCCAACATTGAGGCGCAGATTGAAGAATTGCTGAAATAAGGAACCTCTTCAAACATAATCACATCAAAAAAGGCTCGTTTCACAACGAGCCTTTTTCATAAAAACTTACTTAAAAAACTAAATTAATCAACCATAAACCTTAACCATTAAAATCTTTTTCTGCTGCAAAGATACACTTAGTTTCGAAAAGTCATGTTCATAAAGCGTTTTTTGATGTTTAAAATGCGTTATTTAGCGGATTTTCTACCTAAAATCATGATTTTTAAACATTTTTAGCCCAAAATCATCACTTTTTTACCTAAAAATGTTGGTTATTCACGGAAATTATCTATTTTTGCACATAGAAATACTGACCATAAATGGATTATCGGATTCTATTAGCACTGGCCATCATGGCAATGATGATTATTTTCTTCCTGCTAGGAAGGAACGCCTACCTGCGTAGTATACGACTCCGAGAGCGTACACAGCTCAATGCCATCTTCACCAATATCACCCACGAACTGCTCACACCCCTCACCGTGATTTCCGCCTCCGTCGATAAGCTCAGGGAAGAGGAACCTGACTATAGCCACGACTACGATCTGATGCAAGTCAACATCCAGCGCATGGTGCGACTGTTGCAGCAGATCCTCGAGGCCAGCAAGTCAGAGGCCGGCGAACTAAAGTTATTGGTAACCCAAGGCGACGTCATGCGATATATCCGTGAGACAGCAGAATGTCTGGAGCCACTCCTCCTCAAGAAGAAGATGAAATTCACCATCACCTGTCAGCCCGAGAGTATGATGGGATGGATAGATACCGACAAACTCGATAAGATTATCTATAACCTGCTCTCAAATGCCGCCAAATATTCCAGCGAAAATGGTGAGGTAAGCATCAAGGCCACCACGAACTACACCTATGATCACATCCGGATCGTCGTCAGCGATACGGGTGTTGGCATCCCATCCGATAAGTTGCAACACCTCTTCGAACGCTTCTATGTCGGGGATTTCCGTGAGCAACGCACCATCGGCACTGGTGTGGGACTGGCTCTCACGCGCGACCTTGTCTATCTGAATCAAGGCACCATCGACTGTCAGAGCGAATTGGGCAAGGGCACCACATTCACCGTCACACTGCCCATCTACAAGGAAGCCTTCAAGCCCGAGCAGATCGACGAAGAGCATAAGATCGACTTCAACATCCCCAAGAATACCATTGTCGACTTCCAAAGCATCGTTCCAGATATCAATGCCGATACAGACAACAACTCCGATAATGACAACAACTACAAACTGCTGATTGTCGAGGACAACCTCGAGTTGCTGATGCTCATGCAACAGCTGTTGAAGACCTACTACCGAGTCTACATTGCGAAGAATGGTGCTGAGGCACTGAAGATCGTCCAAACCAAGGCACTCGACCTGATTGTCTCCGACGTTATGATGCCTGAGATGGATGGACTCGAACTCACGCGTACGATCAAGGGCGACACCAACTACAACCACCTGCCTATCATTCTGCTTACGGCCAAGACAAATGAGGAAGACGAGGAGCAGGCACTCGAGGCTGGCGCTGACGAATTCCTCACCAAGCCCTTCCGTCTGAAAGATCTCAAGTTGCGCATCGACAACATCATCGAGAACCGTAAGCGCATCCAGATCGAAAGCAGTCAGGAGGCAGGCGAGGAAGTCCGCCCAAAGGTGGCCAAGCCCCTGACCCCCGAGGAGATTTTCGTTAACCGTGTGCTCGAGTTCGTACACCAGCATCTGGCAGATGAAGATTACGACCGTGACGCCCTGGCTGCCGACATGGGTGCCAGTGCTTCCACCTTATATAATAAATTAAAGGCTATCACTGGCATGAACGTCTCGGCCTTTATCCGCGATGTCCGTATGAAGGAAGCCCGCCGTATGGCTGAGGAGGATCCCACCCTCCGAGTCAGCGACCTCGCCTACAGTGTCGGATTCCATGATCCGCGCTATTTCTCCACCTGCTTTAAGAAGCAATTTGGCATCCAGCCCAAGGAGTTTCTCGACAGTTTGTTACAAAAATCATAAAAATCATATCAAAATTGCAATTTTCTTAATTCTTAATTCTTAATTCTTAATTTAAATGATTACCTTTGCACACGGATATAACCAATCCTAAACTTTATAATTATGGCTAAACAAAAAAAATTCATCCTCCAAGAGAGTGAGATTCCTACACAGTGGTACAACATTCAGGCTGACATGCCCAACAAGCCAATGCCACCGATTCATCCAGTAACCAAGCAACCGCTTGGTGTCGACGACCTCGCACACATCTTCCCTCGTGAATGCTGTGTACAGGAGTTGGATACCGAACATGCATGGATCGACATTCCTGAGGATGTACTCGAGAAGTATAAATACTATCGTTCTACCCCATTGGTACGCGCCTATGCCCTTGAAGAGGCACTCGGCACACCCGCCCATATCTACTTCAAGAACGAGAGTACCAACCCGCTGGGTTCACACAAGATCAACTCTGCCCTGCCCCAGTGCTACTATGCCAAGCAGGAAGGCACCACGAACGTCACCACCGAGACGGGTGCAGGCCAGTGGGGCGCTGCCCTCAGCTATGCTGCCAAGATCTACGGCCTCGACTGTGCCGTCTATCAGGTGAAGATCACCATGCAGCAGAAGCCCTACCGCTCCTCGATCATGCGTACCTTCGGTGCCGTCGTTGAGGGTTCTCCCTCGATGTCTACCCGTGCAGGAAAGGACATCCTGACAAAGGATCCTACCCACTCTGGTTCACTGGGAACGGCCATCTCAGAGGCTGTCGAACTCGCCACCACAACACCTAATTGTAAATACACTCTGGGCTCCGTGCTCAACCACGTAGGTCTCCACCAGACCATTATCGGCCTTGAGGCCGAGAAGCAGATGGCGATGGCTGGCGAGTATCCCGACATCGTGATCGGCTGCTTCGGTGGTGGTTCCAATTTCGGTGGCATCTCTTTCCCCTTTATGCGTCACAACCTGAAGGACGGCAAAACCACCGAGTTCATCGCTGCCGAGCCCGACAGCTGTCCTAAGCTGACACGAGGCCAGTTCCGCTACGACTTCGGCGACGAGGCAGGCTATACCCCATTGCTCCCCATGTACACCCTGGGTCACAACTTCAAGCCCTCAAACATCCACGCTGGCGGTCTGCGCTATCATGGTGCCGGCATGATTATCAGCCAGCTGATTAAGGACGGCTACATGCATGGTGTCGATATCCCACAGCTCGAAACCTTCGAGGCTGGTATGCTCTTCGCTCGCACGGAGGGTATCATCCCAGCTCCAGAGAGCACCCATGCCATCGCAGCTACCATCCGCGAGGCCAACAAGTGCAAGGAGACTGGCGAGGAGAAGGTTATCCTCTTCAACCTCTCTGGTCATGGACTCATCGACATGCCAAGCTACGAAGCCTTTATCAAGGGCGATCTGCAGAACTACACCGTCACTGACGAAATGATTGCAGAAAACCTTGCAGAACTCGACAAACAACAATAAAAACGTCATTCCACATGAGCATAAAGACAATTCTTAAGAGATGGACTGATACGAGTTTGATGCTGCGCATCTTAGTCGGGCTGGTGATTGGTGCTGTATTCGGACTGATCGTGCCGCAGTGGACATTCCTTGACATTCCAGGACAGGTGTTCGTCAGTGCATTGAAGGGAATTGCGCCTGTCTTGGTGGCTGTGTTGGTGTCTGCATCGATAGCAAAGGCTGGCGGAGGTCTCGGCCCCAGGTTCAAGATAGTCATCTCGCGCTATATGCTCAGCACATTCATTGCTGCGCTGCTGGCTGTAGTGGGCAGCTTCCTGTTCCCTATAACGCTCAACCTGTCGGAAGCAGTCAATGGAAGTGCCCCTAAATCGCTGGTAGATGTGTTTATGAACCTGCTGATAAGCATGGTGGAGAATCCTGTGAAGGCTGTGGCTAATGCCAACTACATCGGCATCCTGTTCTGGTCTATCATTGTGGGCATCTCCCTGAAACTGGTGGCCAATGGGAAGACCATCAGCGTGGTTCAAGACTTTGCTGATGTGATCACACTGGCTGTGAAATGGATTATCCAGTTTGCGCCTTTCGGAATTTTCGGACTCGTGTTCTCTTCTGTAGCCGAGAATGGTCTTGACATTTTCACCACTTATGGCCATCTGCTGTTATTGTTAGTGGGTTGTATGTTGGCTAACACCATGATATCCAACCCCTTCATATCATTTCTTATGCTCAAGAAAAATCCATATCCGCTGCTGTTCACCTGTCTGAAGGAGAGTGGTCTCAACGCCTTCTTCACTAGGTCATCAGCAGCGAATATCCCCATCAACATGGCTCTCTGCAAGAAACTCGGGCTCGACGAGGATTTCTATTCCGTGAGCATCCCTCTCGGAGCCACCATCAATATGGATGGTGCAGCAGTGACGATTGCGGTGATGACCCTGGCCGTCACGCACACGATGGGCATCGATGTGACTTTTGGAGCCGCCTTGTTCCTCTGTGTGATTGCCACTTTGGGAGCATGTGGCTGTTCTGGCGTGGCTGGCGGTTCGCTGTTGCTGATCCCCATGGCCTGCTCGTTCTTTGGTGTCAGCAACGATATAGCGATGCAGGCTGTTGGCGTAGGTTTCATCATCGGTGTGGTTCAGGATTCTGTCGAGACCGCCCTCAACTCAAGTGGCGACGTGTTCTTCACTGCCACAGCCGAGTATTACGAACGGATGAAACAGGAGAAATAGACTTAATTTAACTACGCCTAGTACCAATTATTCTGCGATCTTCCAACCATCGATACACTTGGTCTTTGTCCGAATCCGGGGGACAGGTCTTTGATTTTACTTGAACCAAAACATGGATGTGGCAGCCCGCCTCGCTGCCACATCCTTTTGGTAGTTGCAAAAGAGCCCCCAGCTTATAAAGTGACTGACATTTGTTAGTTTCTCGGGTGGGCAGATTTCCATACAGCATAATAGACGCTGTGTGGGGAAAGACTCTGAGAATCTTTTTTGATGGCTACCTAGGCACACAGAGGGTCAGGCCTTCTGTGTGCCCCTTGAGCAATGTCCGCCTCGCGCAGCTCCTTGAGGCTTGTGCCTCGAAGAGCATCCTCGCCTCAGCATAGACCATGCAAGCATGGCTCTGCCTTCGGCTCGTCGCTCTTTGACTTACTGACACAAACGGATAAAAATCTCGGATATCCTTGGATATTCGGGGAAATAGTCGTATCTTTGCAGCAAAACAATAAGAGAATTATGGAAGCAAAGAAGAAATGAAAGAACTGTATTTTTTTGATGAGACATTCTACTGGTGCCGCTCTGGCAGGCGGGCCACGGTGATAGAGGCTGAATGTGAACTGACGCAGAGCGTGCGGCCCGATGAACTGCGGAAGGCAGTGGTGAGCGCCCTGAGGGTACACCGCAATTTCAGGGCACGCCCCGTCATCGTGGGGCGG
>ONKL01000083.1 GCA_900318395.1 uncultured Prevotella sp. | reverse complement strand
ATGCGGTAGGCCTACTACCATCTCTTCGGAAGTTGCTGACTGATTCCACTGAAAGAGCCACTTCCAAGTGTTATTTCATCATCGTGACACACATTCTGCTGCAAAGATACAAATTTTTTTCAGACATAAGAACATAAGAACAAATTTTTTTCAGACATATCGACACGAGAACAAAATATTTTTTGTACCTTTGTCGCCATCGAAACTAAAACCACGTGGTGTATGAAACTATCAACTATCCTGCTTGCAGTCGCAGTGATGCTGCCAATAAGGGGCTTGGCTGACGATTATGCAACACTCCATACGGAGAAAATCCAGAACCCGATGTTGTGGGCTGATGTACCTGATCCCGACGTGATACGTGTGGGCGACACCTTCTATCTGGTATCCACCACCATGCACCTGATGCCTGGAGCACCCATCATGAAATCGAAGGACCTGAAGAACTGGGAGACGGTGGGATATGTCTTCGACCGTCTGACGGATTCGCCGAAGTACGACCTGCAAGAGGGTACAGCCTACGGACGCGGGCAGTGGGCTACCTCACTGAAATACCACAACGGGAAATTCTATGCCCTCCTGGCGCCCAACGAACAGGGTGCCATGGGCGACACCTATATCTTTACTGCCGACAAGGCTGAAGGACCCTGGAAGATACTCTCGCGCATGCGCCACTTCCACGACTGCTCGCTATTCTTCGATGATGACAATCGTGTCTATGTGGTCTATGGAACAGGAGAGATGATGGAGCTGAAGCCAGACCTCTCTGACGTTATCGAGGGAAGCCATCAGCAGATCTTCCAGCGCGAAGAAGACGAAAAAGGGCTGCTCGAAGGCTCACGCGTCATCAAACACAACGGCAAATACTATCTGCTGATGATCTCGCACACGTATGCCCCAGGGCGCCATCGCCGTGAGGTGTGCTACCGTGCTGACGATATCCATGGCCCATGGGAGAAGCAAGTGATTCTGGAGAGTGAGTTCGGAGGCTTCTCTTACGAGGCACAGGGAACTATCGTCGACTCAGAGGACGGTGACTGGTATGGTATCATCTTCCAGGATCGCGGCGGTGTGGGCCGTGTGCTCACCGTCATGCCTTGTCGCTGGATCAACGGCTGGCCCATGCTCGGCGATGAGAACGGGAAGGTGCCCAGTGAGGTAAGGTCACTGAAGAGTGGCGAGCCCGAGACTGCCATCGTGAAGGCAGATGACTTCGGCACTGCAAAACTCGGCCTGCACTGGCAGTGGAACCACAACCCCATCGACCAGGCATGGAGTCTCACGGAGCGCCCCGGATTCCTCCGCCTGAAGACCAACCGCGTGGTGCAGAGCATCTATCTCGCCCCCAACACTCTGACACAGCGCATGGAGGGTCCGACTTGCAGTGGCAGTGTCTGCGTGGATCTCGCCAGACTGAAGGATGGCGACTGTGCAGGCTTCGGTGCCTTCAACAGCGACTCAGGACTCCTGACGGTGAAGAAGAAAGGCAAACGCCTCGTGCTCGAGATGAGCGAGCAGAAAGTGTCGCTGACAGAGCGCGAGAAGGCTGTAACGGATGTCGAGGAGAATATCATTGAATCGGTAGAACTGAAACAGCAGAAGGTATGGCTGCGCATTGATGCCGACTTCCGCCCCTCCTCCACTAGCGGCTATGGCGGCAAGGACCTTGCCACCTTCTATTACAGTCTAGACGGTGAGCAATGGACGAAGATCGGCAGCGACTATAAACTAAGTTTCGACTGGCGCCGTTTCTTCATGGGCTCTAAGTTCGCACTCTTCTGCTACGCCACGAAGAAGGCTGGCGGCTATGCCGACTTCGATGCATTTAATTACGAAAAAGGGAAATAACCAAAAACAACAAAGATATGAAAAAGGTATTATTTATTCTTTCAATTTTAACTTTTAACTTTTCACTTCTCACCTCCATGGCCCAGAAGCCTGCCATCCCCCGCGATGCTGCGCTGGAAGCAAAAGTTGAGAAGACACTCGCCAAGATGACACTCGACGAGAAGATCGGACAGATGCTCGAACTGAACCTCGACGTGATGGGCAATATGAAAGTCGAGAACGCCAAGGTGGATCGTGAGAAGGTTCGCTCCGTCATGCAGCAGTATGGCACACCGAAAGCTGAAGCCGATGCTGTGCTGAAAATGACTGACGCACAGATCATCGAGCGTTTCGGAAACTATCCAGTGGATATCTATCAGGGCGACACCAAGCGCGTGTGGCAACTCAACGAGGTGATGCTCGACACGCTGATCTCGAAATGGAAAGTGGGTTCGATCCTCAATGCCCCAGGCACCCGTGCCTCCAGCGTAGAGCAGTGGCAGAAGTGGATCACGCTCATTCAGGAGAAGTCGATGAAGTATCTCGGTATCCCCGATATCTATGGCCTCGACCACAACCATGGTGTGACCTACACCCAGGGCGGTACCCTCTTCCCACAGCCTATTAACCTCGGTGCTTCGTTTAATACCGATCTGGCATTCCGTGGAGCTGAGATTACGGCTTACGAGAGTCGTGCAGCCAACTGTCCGTGGGTTTACAACCCCGTAGTGGACTTGAGCCGCGATCCACGCTGGCCTCGTGTCTATGAGAGCTTCGGCGAAGATGCCATCCTCAACTCGAAAATGGTCGTTGCAGAGATCAAAGGCTATCAGGGAGAGGACAACAACCACATAGACCGTTTCCACGTAGGTACGAGCACGAAGCACTATTTCGCCTATGGAGCCCCTTGGACAGGTAAGGACCGTACACCAGCTTACCTCAATCCGCAGATGATCCGCGAGAAATACTTTGAGCCTTTCAAGGCCGCTGCCCTCGCAGGTACTCTGACCATGATGGTAAACTCTGCCTCAGTGAACGGCGTACCTGTGCATGCCAGCTATGAGTATCTCACCAAATGGCTGAAGGAAGACCTGCAGTGGGATGGTTTCCTCGTGACAGACTGGGCAGACATCAACAACCTCTTCACCCGTGAGAAAGTGGCCAAGGACAAGAAAGACGCGATCCGCATCGCCATCAATGCTGGTATCGACATGTCGATGGATCCCTACAGCGTAGAGTTCTGCATCCTGCTGAAGGAGCTCGTCAACGAGGGTAAGGTGAAGATGAGTCGTATCGACGACGCTGTACGCCGTATCCTCCGTGCGAAGTATCGTCTCGGACTCTTCGATGAGCCAAACACTGGTGGCAAGGGCTTCGAGAAGTTTGGTTGCGACGAGTTTGCCAAGGCTTCGCTCAAGGCTGCTGAGGAGTCAATGGTTCTCCTGAAGAACGAGGACAACATCCTGCCCCTCCCCACTCCTCACTCCTCGAAAAAAATCCTCCTCACAGGTCCCAACGCCAACCAGATGCGCTGTCTGCATGGTGGCTGGAGCTACACCTGGCAGGGTTCGAAGGCAGAGGATCTCTCAGAGAAATACAACACCATCTACGAGGCTCTCTGTAATAAGTATGGTAAAGAAAACATCATCCTTGAGCAGGGCGTGACCTATAACGAGGACGGTGCCTACTACGACGAGAACGCACCGGAGATCGAGAAGGCTGTAGCAGCCGCTGCCAAGGCCGACATCATCATCGCTGCCATTGGTGAGAACTCATACACCGAGACACCAGGTAACCTCACTGACCTCTGGCTCTCAGAGAACCAGCGCAATCTCGTGAAGGCACTCGCCAAGACTGGCAAGCCCATCATCCTCGTTCTAAACGAAGGCCGTCCACGCCTCATCGCTGACATCGAGCCATTGGCAAAGGCTGTCGTTGACATCCTGATTCCTGGTAACTACGGTGGTGATGCCCTCGCCAACCTGCTCGCTGGCGATGCCAACTACTCTGCCAAGATGCCTTACACCTATCCGCGTGAGATCAACTCACTGAACACCTACGACTATAAGGTAAGCGAGGAAGTGGGTACGATGGCTGGTGCCTATAACTACGATGCGAAAGTCAGCCTGCAGTGGCCCTTCGGCTATGGTCTCAGCTACACCACCTTCGAGTATTCGAACCTGAAGGTTGACAAGGCAGCCTTTACAGCCGACGACGTGCTGACTGTCAGTGTCGATGTGAAGAATACTGGCGTCAAGGCTGGTAAGGAAGCGGTGCTTCTCTACAGCAGCGACCTCGTGGCTTCAGTCGTTCCTGACAACAAGCGCCTGCGCGACTTCACGAAGATAGAACTGCAGCCTGGCGAGACGAAGACCGTCACCTTCCAGCTGCCTGCCAAAGCTCTCGCCTTCGTAGGTGCTGACGGCAAGTGGACACTCGAAGAGGGTGACTTCATCCTGAAGATCGGCAATCAAGCTGTGCCTACCGCTTGCAAGCAGACAAAAGTCTGGGACGAACCGAATATCTGAATGGACATGGTGTTTTAACGAAGATACAAACGTATGATCCTTTTGAGTTTTGATACAGAAGAGTTTGATGTGCCTCGCGAGCATGGGGTCGACTTCACGTTAGAACAAGGGATGGCCGTCTCGAAAGTAGGCACCAACCGCATCCTCGATGTGCTGAAGCAGAATGGGGTGAAAGCCACCTTCTTCTGCACAGGTAACTTTGCCGAGCAGGCACCTGAGGTGATGCAGCGCATTATGGACGAAGGTCACGAGGTGGCCTGTCACGGTGTGGATCACTGGCAACCTAAGGATACCGACTTTGCCCGTTCAAAGGAGATTGTGGAGCGCGTAACGGGGCGCACCGTCTATGGCTATCGCCAGCCCCGTATGTTCCCTGTGGTGGAATCAGAGATCAAACGAGTGGGCTATCGCTACAACTCGTCACTGAACCCTGCCTTCATTCCTGGACGTTATATGCACCTCACAGAACCGCGTACCTGGTTTATGAAAGACGGGGTAATGCAGATTCCCGCCTCTGTCACGCCACTCATCCGTTTCCCGCTGTTCTGGCTTGCCCTCCACAACCTGCCAGAAGGACTCTATCACTGGATGACGCGCCGCGTGCTCAGGAAGGATGGCTACTTCGTCACCTACTTCCATCCCTGGGAGTTCTTCGAGCTGAAGGAGCATCCAGAGTTCAAGATGCCGTTTATCATCAAGAACCACAGTGGCCAGCAGATGTGCGACCGCCTCGATCGTCTCGTCAAAATGCTCCTGGCCGACGGCCATGAGTTTATCACTTTCAACGAGTTTTATGAAAAATGTAATCATGTAAAAATCTAACAATGTAATCATGATCAGATTAGCAACAGTTTCACCATGTTATAACGAAGAGGAGGTGCTGCGCCACAGTGCTGAGCAGTTGACGGCCCTCTTCGAGCGAATGATTGCTGAAGGCCTTATCAGCAAAGACTCTATGATCGTGTTCGTCAATGACGGCAGCCGTGACCGTACTTGGGAGATTATCCGCGAACTGCATGCTGAGAATAAGTACGTGCGAGGCATCAATATGTCGCGCAACGTGGGCCACCAGAATGCCATCATGGCAGGTATGATGACAGCCCGCGAGTGGGCCGATGCTGTCGTTACACTTGATGCCGACCTTCAAGATGATATCGAGTGCATTCCTCAGATGGTCAGGGACTTTGAGGCAGGCAACGACATCGTCTATGGCGTGAAAGTATCTCGCGAAGCCGATTCCTTCATGAAGAAGTTCACTGCCCAAAGCTTCTATAAGTTACAGAACTCAATGGGTGTTGAGAGTGTGTATAATCATGCCGATTTCCGCCTGATGAGCCGCCGTGCCCTCGACATGTTGTCGACATATAAAGAGCACAACCTCTACCTGCGCGGACTGATTCCGATGATCGGCCTGAAACACACTACTGTCGACGATGTCATCAGCGAGCGCTTCGCAGGCCAGTCGAAGTACACCCTTCATAAGATGCTGCGCCTCGCCCTCAATGGTATTACGGCCTTCTCTGTCAGACCGCTGTTCCTCATCTACAACATCGGCATCTTGTTCCTTATTGTCGCATTCATGATTGGCATCTACGTGACCTATTCACTCGTTGTAGGACACGTCGTACAAGGTTGGGCCTCTCTGATTCTCTCTATCTGGCTGGTTGGCGGTTTTATCCTTATTGCAATGGGCATCATGGGTACCTATATCGGACAGATCTATTCCGAGACCAAGCGCCGCCCGCTTTACCACATTCAGGAAATACTCTCATAAATATCATTATTCATCAGGCAATGAAAAGAATTCTCGTAATAGCCACAGCCGCCGTAATGGCTGTCATCAGTGCCCAGGCACAGATCAAGCGCTCGGATGCGTTCCACGCTAAATATGAATTGAAGGAGGTCGTAGTGATGAGTCGCCACAACATCCGTTCACCGCTGACTTCTGGCGGGGCAGCTTATAAACGAGTGACGCCTTACGAGTGGTTTAAGTGGACATCGCCTTCAAGTCAGTTGTCGCTCCGTGGAGGCGTGAACGAAACGGCGATGGGCCAGTTCTTCCGCCAGTGGGTGGTCAGCGAAGGCTTGCTGCCCGATAACTACCGCCCCAAGGACGACGAAGTGCTGTTCTATGCCAACTCTCGTCAACGCACCTTCTCCACAGCGAAATATTTCTCGGCAGGTTTCCTGCCCTTTGCCAATGTGGAGATTACGCACAAACTGGCAGAGGACAAGATGGACCCGGTGTTTAAGCCGCAGTTCACGAAGATGAACGACAAGTACCGCCAACAGGTACTCGACGAGATAGAAGCCAAATACAAAGGCGGACCACAAGTGTGGATGCAAAGTGTGCAGCCCACGCTGACACTGATGGAGCAGATAATCGACATGGCTCACTCGCCTGCTGCTCTGGAGGGCGACACCCTGCACTTCTGGTATAACGACACGCAATTCAAGATAGAGAAAGACGACGAACCCAGGATGACTGGCGGCTACACACTGGCCAACAGCGTGGCTGATGCTCTGGTGCTGCAATGCTACGAGAATGAGAGCATGACTGCCTTCGGCCATGAACTGTCGACAGAGCAATGGCGAGACATCTGCAAAGTGAAAGAGGTCTACGACGCACTGCTCTTCACCACCCATGCTGCTGCAATCAACATCGCCTACCCATTGGTGAGCCGCATCCGTGAGGAGTTGAACAGAAACGACCGTAAGTTCATGTTCCTTTGTGGCCACGACAGCAATCTGGCCAGTATCGGTGCCGCCCTCAGATTCAATTACCCAGAGACTGAGAATGCCCTCGAAGTGCATACCCCTATCGGCTCAAAGCTTGTATTTGAGAAGTGGAGCGACGGAAACGAGACTTATGTTGCCATCAATCTGGTCTATGCATCAGTCAGCCAGTTACAAAACCGCACGCTGCTGTCCTTTGATGTACCGCCAATGGTGCGCCCCGTCAGCATAGAGGGACTGACGCCTAATGCCGATGGCCTATACCGTCTCTCAGACCTTGATGCCCGCATCGCCGAAGCCATGGCAGAATACGATGCCATAGAGGATGCATCCACAGCTTTAGCCCCAGCTGCCTGAATCATCCCACTATGTTATTTGTATCTGATGACGACTTTCTTTCCATTCCGTATGTATATGCCTGGCCGGAATGGCTGAACTGGTAGGCCGCTAAGAGTGTAGAAACAGTCATTAGTAAAGCGCTTGGCTGTTTGAGAATGAATGCCAGTACTTCCATCTAGTTCTTGTTCTGAGTATGAGCCTTTTACGTAGACACGATAACCCTTTGCATCAAGATCGAAAGACTGATTGGCTGAGAAAGACATTTGTTTGCGGCTTGTGCCCTGCATAATAGTCTCACTGTCCAACCATAGTATCCATTATATCACCGTACACAATTTCAGCACATCCTCATCAAAAGTGTCTTTATTGATAGCCTTGTTCTTTGTGACGGAACGACAGTTGTA
>ONKL01000093.1 GCA_900318395.1 uncultured Prevotella sp. | reverse complement strand
GGCGATAATGGCGTGGCTTCCATTAGGCATGAGAATGATACCTGCATCGTTCATGTCTTGCCCTCCTTCAGCAGATGGGAATCCCGTACCTGTTTTATGTACGATACGAGCATCTGCGGGTATCGCAGCAGGGATTCGTTTCAGTCCTGTTGAGCAGTCAGCCATCGCCTTCCAGATGAACGTCAGATATTGGTTGTCGTCTTTATGATGATGAAACCACTCGAACAGACGAACCATTTCTGTGGGGGTAGAACTGTTTTCGATAGCCTTTGCCGGATTTTTGTGCATTTGTTCCTCTGTCATGCGGACATGGATATCGCGGAATCCAAGTTTTCTCATGTACTTCTCTACAGCTTTGGGCTTGCCGCAAAACTTGAAAAGGAGTTCGCTGGCATTGTTGTCACTCTGTCCGAGAGACAATTCCAGCAGTTCTCCATACGAAAAGGCTTTGACACCTTCAAAGAACTTTAGCATTGGCGACCATGTGTTTTGCATCAAGTCTGCTTTATCGACAACGATAGTGTCATCGAGATTCAACCCTTTCCGACTCAGGTAATCGGCGACGTATAAAGCTTGCGGGAACTTCATCACACTGTGCATGGCAAAAGGCTTATCCTCGTTAATGCCAACAATAGAGCCATTTTGCATGATGCACGCACCATAACTGGTACTGTCGCTTATTGGCTCTTGCGCCAAACACGATGTAGCAACCAATGCATAAACTATAGTTACTATCTTTCTCATATTATTTCTTGTCCTTATGAAATGCCCTTCTTGAACCGCTGCAAACGTGGCGACGGAAGCTACAATGGTGATGGGGACGATAGACCAAAATGTTATGGGTACTGCAATGAATAGCAGGAACCCCGCCCACTTGTTCGCAAGAGTGTGAGGGAAGCAACAGCACCCGTACATCACAAGTGCCGAAAGCTGATTCACAACTTTAATCGCAACAATTACCCCTGCCAACAGCCATAACCATTGCGGCAATTCGAGTATCGGCAGGAGCTTCCAGGCACAACATGCTACGAAGCAGATGTCTGCCAGACTATCCAGCAATGCTCCCTTCATAGTGACGCACCTCAGCTTCCGAGCCAGCCATCCGTCGGCTATGTCGCTGATGCCGCAGAGCGCATAGATTATCCAATATGCCACACTCGTCACGTCACAAAGGAGCAGACCCAAAGAGTCTGCAATCCTAAGCAGCGTTATGATGTTCGGCAACTGAGTCATCTTATTTCGTTAGCTTTTCTATAAACAATAATTCTGCATCCTTACTGAAGTCGAACTGGCGATAGTCGTCATACGACAGTTGAATGCCAGGGGTGAAAGTCTTCGCCATAGGATGATCTGTGGGTAAGAAACTCTGCAGGGAGTTGGAGACAGAACATTCAAGACCAGTATTCGGTAACTTGAATAGTGTGACCTCCATAAACGTGTTTGGAGCCTGCCCCGAAGGAACACCTACCACCTTGGCTCCCATCTTCCACAGCATGTAAGCGGTATGGAAAGCGGCGCTGAAGGTATGCACGTCGGTAACCACATAGATTTCTCTTGGTGTGTAGATGGGCTCACCGTTTTGTGCTTTGAGAATGTTCATGTCGGCACACATGAACCAGTCGAAGCTGCTGATGTTTGATGGTCGTTCAATGAAATCACCCATCTTCAACGATGTTCCACTATTTTGGTTGAACTGTTCTAAGGTAGTGTTATTCTTCTTGAACCAACCCTCTGATACTTTGGTGGCATAGTGCATGCCTAAGTCGGTATCCATGAAACGCTTTCCGTAGAGTTCGTACAGCGCTGCATACATAATCATCGTCCACCCTCCATGATTGCCGCGCAGGTCGATGATGAGACGCTGACTGTTAGCCGCTTTCATCTCGCGCAGCATCTTGGCAAAGGCATCAGCCACAATCACATCCGATTTCAAACCGTAGCTTTCGAGATTTGGTATGTCGGCACTCACTATAGAGTTGATGCACATCACCATCGTTTGTTTGCCGTCATCGATGAAGTTGTATTCGAAGTTCTTATGAGGGAAACGTTCATCAGTAGATGTCCATACTATGTTTTCCCAAAACGGGCCGTTGGGATAGAAAGGCAGACTGACGAGTGTATCTTTGCCATTAGTCATACGGAACTTCATTGAGATCTGATTCTTATTGAATGTGGGGAATAGTTGTCGCAGTGTGTTGGTGTTGCCAATGTTTCTGCAAGCATACCCCATCAGTCCATAGCGATTCTCAGAAACAACAAGTTTGTCGAGGCGATCAAGTACCGATTCTAATGATTTCCCTTCCACCTCGCACAACATTGCTCCCTTCAACGCCTTCAATTCTGGAGTATATCCGTTTACAATGATGCCTTCGGGAATAACTTGAAATTTCAGCGGTACCCATTGATCTTCTATCTTCTTTGGCGCTTTAGCATTCCCTATATAGGTGTGTCCGTCGTGGAGTGCGGATATCAGTTTGGTTACCTCAATATGTATATCGTTAGGTGTCAAGGAGTCGCAGTTGGCCAGCTCATTTCTCAGTCGTTTCACTGCTTTGTCAAAGCCGTCCTTCCCGCCAAAAGCGCTGTATGGATCGGGATGTATCTGCTCCAATTGCCTGAAGAAATAGTCGTAATCCTGAAGCAAACTGTCTTGCTGGGATATATAACTGTTTTGTGCCTCGAGCCCTTGTGCACTTGCAAGTGTCGCCACAAATAGGGCAAATTTTACTATTGTTCTTATCATATTTATTTAACTTTCGTTGTGAAGATAAAAGAAGTTAGAAGCCAAATGTTTTTTGGCACACACAATTAAGTCAATAACCTTCATGTCTTGTTATCTGCTTAGCGCATAATGCTATCGCTCGGCATGATTCAGTCAAATTTGATTCAGCTTTTGCTTACTCGCATTATTCGGAATGTGCAGCGGTCGCTTCCCCTGAGAATGGTATTCTCGATGTGCACTTCGAAATGACTGTTTGGTTCAAGTTGTGACAAGATATATAGAATGCTCTGTCGTGAGCACTCACACTGCTGCGGATTTTTTCTCTGCCCACATTTTACTTTAGGGCACGAACATTCCAGATAACTCAGTTCATATACCTTTCCTGGCTCAATCACTCTACCAGTATATGACTTGTTGTTGTACTCTTCCGTATAGATTCTGTCAAAATCACCATTATATTTGGCATATATTTGCTTATGTAGCTGGAGAACATTGTCCTTAACACATTCTATTGCTTCTTCTCTATAGCGCATAGATTCCAAATTATCCTTCGCCTCAGCACAATTCTCCCAGATAGCACCAACCGTCTTGCAGGTGTTCTTATCGGAACATTCGGCACAAGTCTCGTAGCCTTTAGCTGTAACGCATTTATGTACTTCGCACATATGGCTACAGAAATAGAATTTGGCGCCTTCCACACGACACCCTGTACAATTGATACTCTCAGGTGTAATTTGATCAGTATTATTCATTTCGCACCATTTTTTTGCAACCTCAATGCGCATCTTGTCGTCGTTATTTATTGTGGCGATGCGAGCTTCACAGGTCTCACAGTTAATGCCACAGCATGCAATCATTTTATTCATATTGTGTTTATTGTTTTTTGAAATTCTTCTAAGAATCGGGCAGCGTGTCCACCATCCATCTGTACGTGATGGAACTGGAAGGAGATGGGCAGGTTGACTTTGAACCAATGCTTGCGGTATTTGCCCCACATCACCATTGGGTTACAGAACTGGTCTGTGTACTGATTTATGATGCAGTCAAGTTCGGTGGCTATCATGGCTGATGTACCAATAACCATTGCACCATCTGTAAAGGAACTCTGGCGCGACGTGCTGGTCGATTGCGTAAGAGCCATATAGTCGGAGCAGAACTTATCCAAGTTATCGGTATATGGAATGTCGCATGAGCTGATACCACCAGCTGTGTTGTTTACAATGACATTGATGGCAAGACAATCATATTTGTACAACTTTCCCTGCTCAGGCAGCAAATAGAATTCTTTCATCCGACTGGCTGCCTTGCCGATGCACCAGCAAAGCGCCATATTGAACGGCATCGAATGACGTTTGGCACACTTCCGCAATCGAGTCACATCAAGCGTCTTTACTATAGTTACCATAGGCATGGGCGATGACATCCACAGTTCAAAAGCCTGAGCCCGACTTGTTTCTTTTGGGGAGATTTCCTGTTTCATAATGTTCTTTCATTATTTATAATCGGCAAGCGTTTTCACCTCACAGCCTTTGCTTTCGTAATAAGCAAACATCTCTGGTAACTTTTTCAAATCATAGCTGGTGACACAGTCGGAGAGGACATGAACCGAGTATCCAGCCTTGGCTGTATTGAAACACGTTGATTTTACGCAACCAGTAGCATCAGCACCAGCAATATAGAACTCATGGATGCCATTCGCTGCTATGAAAGCAGAAAAAGCCTCGCTGGTAAGGGCATTGCTTTTCGTTTTCACGAAGATGTTGTTTGACACAACCTTCATTTCAGGCGCAAGTTCCTCGCCTTTGCTACCAGGCTTGAATGTTCGCGTACCTGCTGTGATATTGTTGTGCTTGATATACACAATGTGCATACCCTCTGCCACAGCCCATTCGATGGCTGCATTGATATTGTCGATGATGTCACGATAGTGTTTGGTGATATCATTCTGAATGTCGATAACGACAAGTGCTTTATTGTTTCGTGTCATTTTATTTTTTCTATTTTTTCTAATATTTTTCTCCATATAACCCCATGTTAATCATGGATTGACTATCTCGTCTTTATATCTTTTAGTTATAGTACCTTCTTAAAACCAGGAATCATCCGCAGCAACCAAGTAAGCCCAAAGGATGCTATACTGATGGCAACTCCAATAAACATAAACTTGCCGAATGCTCCCATCCAGATGCCGTCAACTGCATTCTGCAAAGCTATCAGCGGCACACCACTGCCAGAACTTACTGTTCCAATTGCCGTACTCACGAAACAGCCAGAGCAGTCCGAAACTAATGAATACGCAAAGTAACGACTCGTAGATGCCGAACCACTGAGCGACAAAGTCGTTCCACTCACCGCCATCACGCAGATAGATGCCTAATGCTAACAAACATCCTATCACAAGCGACAGAAATCCTGTGGCTTTGGAAATTCTCTCAAGCCAACGAATGCGACTGGCTAGAATGCCGACAACGAACATCATCACGTATTGCAGATAATGAGCTGGTTCCATTGGCAAGGGGATGATACCGAAAGGCCATATCCAATGATCCTGCGGACTGACCAAACGTATCAGATAACTGCCAATGCCCATGATGCCACCGAATATCAGCAGGCC
>ONKL01000049.1 GCA_900318395.1 uncultured Prevotella sp. | reverse complement strand
TGTAAAAAGGTAAAAAGGTAAAAAAGTAAAAGACTTACGAACGCCATGGAAAACCAGAAAGGCTTCAAAATCTCTCAGTACGCCTGCGCGGTGTTGCTCATCGTGAGCAGCATCGCGTTGGTGGCGTATCAGGTGGTCAAGATCGACGACGTGGCTGGCGGACTGCTCTATTATGTGGCGCAGTCGTTCCTGCTCGCTGGCTCGATCTTCGGACTGGATCAGTACATCAGAATTATTAACAAACATTACCATGAAAGAGAATCAAAATGACATGAACGAGTTTGACGGCATTCGTTTATCGCCTCACTTCCGATTGAGCGAGTTCCTGAATCTGAACAAATACTCCGAGAACATCCCCACGATGCAGGTCGTGGCAAATCTGACTTATGGCTGTCATCAGCTGCTGGAGCCAGCGCGTCTCATGGTGGGGCCGATCATCGTCAACTCGGGTTTCCGTTGTGAGGCCGTGAATCGCAAGGTGGGCGGTGTCCGCAATTCCCAGCACCTTGTCGGTCAGGCTGCCGACATCCGCCCGAAAGACCCTGCGCAGTTCCAGACGCTCGTGGAGTTCTTCAGGAAGTGGGAGTACACCGACCAGCTGCTGACGGGTAACGGCTGGCTGCACATCTCCTGGAATCCTTTCGCCCAGCCCCGCCACTACGTCCGCATCGGTTACTATCGATGACTTTTGCAACTCGGGGCCAGGCCCCAGCGCTTAGTTTTGGGGCCTGACCCCAGAGTCAAATGAATACTATATTTGCAAATGCATGCATTTTTATCTTAACGGATGGTTTTTCCAGCTTATTTGTTTGGAGTATTTGATTCTTTTTTCATACTTTTGCACTCGGTAAAACTATTAATAACTATAATCGAGATTGAAATGAAAAAAGCATTATTCCTTCTTTCCCTGCTGGTATCGGGAAGCTTGTCGTCCTATGCCCAGGAAGCAACGAAAATCGAGGCCGAGGCGGCTAAGTACGCTGATTGTAAACTGATTGAAGACAGTAAATATTCGGGGGGAAAGGCCCTGGAGCTTACAGACGAAAGTGCCAAGATAACCTTTACCTACAACGCAGCTGAGAGCGGCAAATTCACCCTCTATGTCTGCTATGATGCCCTCTATGGCGCCAAGGTTGTCAATGTCACCGTCAACGGAGCTACTACAAACCTGCAGACGGGCGACAAAGTGCTTGAGGAGGCTGAGGCTGGTACCTTTATTATGAAGAAAGGTGAAAACACGATTGAGATAACTCCCAACTGGACTTGGTTCCGTATCGACTATATCAGTATCGCCAGCGGCAGCTCTGCAGCCGTCGAGTTTAACATCTCCGATAAGCCTGTTGATGCCAAGGCCTCTGATGCTGCCAAGAAGGTCTACACTTTTCTGCGCGACAACTTCGGCAAGAAGACGGTGTCGGGTATCATGACGGGCGACATGACGACTGCCAACGGCGACGTGACCAAGCACGAAGATGTACGGGCTGTCTATAAGGCTTCTGGCAAATATCCTGCCCTTGTGGGCTTCGACTTCATGAATGCCACTGGCAAGGAAGAGGAAACCTCATGGTACAAGGATTATACCAATGCCTCGATAGAACTGGCCAAGGACCTCTATAAGCGTGGCGGCATCCCTGCCTTTACCTGGCATTGGCGCGACCCGAGTCGTGCGACGAATGCCTTCTATGCCAACAATCAGGATCAGACACCGTGCACCTTCAAAATCTCGTCGGCTATGAATGCTGATGGCAGTTGGAACACGTCGTCGAGTGCCTATAAGAATATCATCAAGGATATCCATACCATAGCCGACTACTTCCTGGCCTTGCAGCAGTCGGGCATTGCCTGTATCTTCCGTCCGCTCCATGAAGCCAGCGGAGGCTGGTTCTGGTGGGGGACCGACGGGGCTGAGCGCTGCGCGAAGCTTTATCAGCTGATTGTCGACGAGATGACAGGCGTGAAGGGCGTACATAATGTCATTTGGGTTTGGAATCCCTGCACGGTCAATGACAAAGACTGGAACCCGGGTGAGTCATACTATGATGTCATCGCCATCGATATCTATAACAACAATTTCGACTACTCCAGCAATTATGCCGCATTCGACAAGCTGAAGACCCTCTCAGAAGGCAAGAAGCTCATCGCTCTCTCTGAGAACGGACCAATCCCTGATGTCGACAAGGAGTTTGAGGAAGAGGCTGTATGGTCGTGGTGGATGCCTTGGTATCAGTCGTGGAACGGTAAATTCGTCGACAAGACCAGTTCGGCTGAGTGGACGAAGTGTATGAACGACTCCCGTGTGATAACGCTTGAGGATCTATCACAAGGCTGGGGAACTTTCGTAGATACGGCCATCCGTTCTCTCCAGAGTGAAGAGCCTGCCGACAACAATATCTTCGACCTCCAAGGGCGGCGGCTGGCAAAAGTTCCCTCCAAGGGCGTCTATATCATAAACGGAAAGAAATATATCAAAAATTGACAAACAAAATTCAAGGCCTGCAGATATGCAAGCCTTGAATGCTGTTTTGGGGGCGTTAATGGTATTACAGTTTGAAGCCCAGGCCGCTGAGCCACTGGAAGAGCGTGTTGCGCTCAGAGGCTTCCCAGGTATCTATGTTATCGTTGTGGGTTCCATCCTTAATATAGAGAATCTGGCTGTTCCCGCCCAGCTTGTCGTCGGGAATACGGTTGCCGGTCCAGGGGTCCTGCATGCCATAGACGAACATCATTTTGCATTCAGACTTCTTGATGCCGTCGAGCACTTGACGCATGTAAGCTCCTTTGTCGTAAGTGACGCCATCAGGGGAAGAGTCATAGCTTTCAGTGATGCGCTTTTTCTCCTTATCCGACAGCAGGTCGTCGACCCATCCTGTTGTATTAATAACCGAGCCTAACTCTATACAACTATGAACTTCGAACGGATCTGTACGCTGAGGCTTCTTCACTTCATCTGCACGGGTCTTACCTTCTGTCAGGTTGCTGTAATCCTTCGTATCAGGCTCCAGGTCGTCCACATAGTCCTGACGGAGCTCGTAGTCGAAATCATCCTCACTTTCGTATTTTGTTCTAGCATCAGCCAAAATATAGGTCAGGAACTTTTCTGCACTGTCGCCTTCCTTGGGCACCAGAGGCTCCCAGAGGCTATAGTGCACATACGACATCTTTTGCCAGTAATTATTAAAAAGTAATTTCAGTAAGTCTAAGCGTATGTTCTCTTCATCCATGCCTTTATATGTGGGATTGTCCTTGAGGTAAAGTTTCACAGCTTCCTGCTGCAGGGTCTTGTTACCACAGTAAGCGCGGAAGGCTGCCTTCACTTTCTCATAGCGGTCACCCAGGGCATCGGCACTCAGGATATGGTTGTAGGCACCCGTCTCACTCAACGTGAGCATGAAGGGCGCACAGAAAGGCACATAGGCATCCATTTCGCCAGGATATTCGTAAGCATAGTAGGCGGTGGTCATACCGGGCTTGCTGACACCAGTGGCGAGCCATTTGCCCTGGCCGACGATGCCGCTCTTCTTGATGGCAGATACGATGGTGTGCAGGTCGGTAGAATTCTGCTTGGCAGACAGGTATTTCCACTTGTTGGTGAATCCCTCAGGGAGTGACCATCCGAAATAGCGGTGCTCCACCTGCAGGCAGTTGGCCTCAAGCACGTCTACCAGTGTAGGTTCCATGATACTGTCCAGACGGTTCTTGTAGTCCTGGGCACTGCCTAAAGCATACCCCTCGGTCAGCAACACGGTGGGGCGGTCCTTGCCGGCCACGGTGAGCACGCATTGCTGCTTGAACCACCCTTTCGAGGGGTCGTTGTGGTCGATGTCCTGCTTGTAGTTGAAGAAGTATGCCGTCTTGGTGAAGAACTGCTTTGTGTTTCGATCAAATTTGTGTACCATCTTGAAAGGCTTCACGTCGGTCACCTTATCGATGGCCTTCAGGGCATCGACGATGTTCTGGTCGAAGTCGGTGGCGGTGGGCACCTTGGTATTGAACTCATTCTCTGGCAATGTCAGCCCAGATCCCACTTCTATCGTGTAAGTTTCCTCGCCAGGAGTAGGATCAGCGTCACCTTGGCTGTCGTCGGGGCCAGGAGCAGGATCAACGGTTTCTTTGTTGTTGTCCTTGTCGTCATTATCGCTGCTGCATGAGGTCAGCGACATACCAAGACCGCAGGTAAGGATGGCGGTCAGTATCCAATAATTAATCTTTTTCATTTTAAATGAGGTTTTATATATTGCATATTAAACATGTCGAACGGGTAGCAATCCTGCTATCCGTTCATTGACATGAGGAATTCTTCGTTCGAGCGAGTGGCAACCAAGCGGTCTCGGATGGTGTTCATGGCCTCGATGGGGTTCATCTCTGCGATGAACTTGCGGATGATCCACATGCGGTTGAGCGTGGTCTCATCATGCAGCAGGTCGTCGCGACGAGTAGAAGAGAGCACCAGGTCGATGGCTGGGAAGATACGCTTGTTGGACAGCGAGCGGTTGAGCTGGATCTCAGAGTTACCTGTACCCTTGAACTCCTCGAAGATCACCTCGTCCATCTTGGAGCCTGTGTCGACCAGAGCGGTGGCAATAATCGTGAGCGAGCCGCCGCCCTCGATGTTACGGGCGGCACCGAAGAAGCGCTTGGGCTTCTGCAGGGCGTTGGCATCAACACCACCGGTGAGCACCTTGCCTGAGGCTGGAGCCACCGTGTTGTAAGCACGGGCCAGACGTGTGATAGAGTCGAGGAAGATGACTACATCGTGACCGCATTCCACCATGCGCTTGGCTTTCTCGAGCACGATACCGGCAATCTTGACGTGGCGCTCGGCAGGCTCGTCGAAGGTAGAGGCGATAACCTCTGCATCGACGGTACGGGCCATGTCGGTAACCTCCTCAGGACGCTCGTCGATGAGCAGCATCATGATATAGGCCTCGGGGTGGTTGGCTGCGATGGCGTTGGCAATATCCTTCATCAGGACGGTCTTACCAGTCTTGGGCTGTGCGACGATGAGTGCACGCTGACCTTTACCGATAGGGGAGAAGAGGTCGACGATACGCACGCTGGGATTGGTCGTGGCCTTGTCGCCGCAGAGGGTGAACTTCTCTTCGGGGAAGAGTGGCGTCAGATGCTCGAAGGCCACGCGGTCGCGCACCTCAGAGGGCTGACGGCCATTGATCATCTTGACGGTGGTGAGGGCGAAGTACTTCTCATTCTCATGAGGCGGGCGCACGCAGCAGTCCACCACGTCGCCAGTCTTCAGACCATACTTCTTGATCTGCTGGGGCGACACATAGATATCGTCGGGCGATGAGAGGTAGTTGTAGTCTGAGCTGCGAAGGAAACCGTAGCCATCTGTCAGGCACTCGAGCACGCCATTACCGTCGATCAGATCCTCGAAGTCGTACTTGGGCTGATTGGTCTGCTGACGGGCAGGCATGACGGGATCGCCGGCCAAAGGCTGCTGTACCATCGGACGGTCGAAGATGTCGAGCGTAGGACTGGCAGCCTGGTCTTCGATGGGGATATCGAGGATGGTGATGAAGTCGGTACCGTCGCCTGGATCGCCCATCCAGACACCGTCTTCGTCGACCTCGTCGGTCTCGACGTTTGTGGCAGGTGCCTGCTCTTTGCGTGCAGACATCTTCTCGCGCAGCTGGGCGATGGCATCGGCAGCATCCTCATCGGGCGCGATGTCGAAATTGGCAGCCTCGGGAATAACCTCCGACATGTCGTTGGCATCACTCTCCTCAGGTGCAGCCTGTGCTTCTGCAGCTGCTGCGGCTGCTTCTTCAGCCTCCTTCTCGGCCTTGCTCTTACGGCCACGCTTCTTGGGAGCCGGCTCCTCGGCAGGAGATTCGGCTACAGGCAGGTCGCCGAAGAGTGAGGGTGTCTCAACGGTCTTCTTCTTGCGATTAGACTTGCTGTCGAGATTCTCACCATCTTCACCTTTGACGGTGTAAACCTTGCTGGTATCTTTTTTGGCGATACGTGTTCTCTTCTTCTTGGGAGATTCGTCGATGGCGCTGTTCTCGGCAGCCTTGTCGAGAATGGCGTAAACGACGTCTTCCATCTGATCGTTAGGGGTAACCTTAATACCCAACTGGTCTGCTATACCCACGAGTTCGGGTATATCCATAGATTCTAATTCTTCTTTTGTATACATAAAATACAATGTATGGGTTTTGATTTGTATTCAAAAATTTGATGAGGAATGCTTCTCGAACGGAAGCATTGTTTTGAAAAACGTTGCAAAGGTAAGCATATTTTTGATAACTACCAAATAAAAACAAAAAAAATTAGTACCTTTGCACCGAAATTACGAAGAATTATGGAAATTAAGAAAGCAGAATTCTCTCTGAGTGCACCGATGGTGACGATGTGTCCGAAGGATAACAAGCCTGAATACGCCTTCATCGGAAGGTCGAATGTGGGCAAGTCGAGTCTGATCAACATGTTGACGAACCACAAGGGACTGGCCAAGACATCGGCCACCCCAGGCAAGACGTTGCTGATCAATCACTTTATTATTAATAATGAGTGGTATCTGGTGGACCTGCCCGGCTACGGATTTGCCAAGCGCTCGAAGAAGGAGGTGCTGAAACTGGAGCAGATGATCAGTGGCTATATCCTGCAGCGCGAGCAGCTGGTGAACGTGTTCCTGCTGGTCGACGTCAGGTTGGAGCCCCAGAAGATCGACCTCGAGTTCATTCAATGGCTGGGCGACAGCAGCGTGCCCTTCGCCATCGTCTTCACGAAGGCCGACAAGCTCTCGGCATCGAAGGTGATCCAGAACGTGGAAGCCTATAAGAAGGTGCTCAGCGAGACCTGGGAGGAACTGCCACCCATCTTCGTCACCTCATCGGACAAGAAACAAGGCCGTGACGAGGTGCTCGACTATATTGAGCAGATCAATAAGAGCTTGTAATTTATTATAGATGAGGGGGTAAAGATGGCGAAGGAAATACCGTATTTGGATGTGCAACAGCTGACGAAATCGTTTGGCTCGTTGGTGCTGTTCAGGAATATCAGTTTCTCGATTGCTGAAAGGCAGCGGGTGGGGCTGATAGCCAAAAACGGTACAGGCAAGTCGACACTTCTGTCGGTCCTGTCGGGCAAGGAAGGCTACGACTCAGGAGAGATTATCTTCCGTCGTGATCTGCGCGTGGGCATGCTCGAACAAAGTCCTGTGTTCGACCCCAGCGAGAGTGTGCTCGATGCCTGTTTCAACCACCAGGGCGACCCAGAGAAGGTGCTCAAGGCCAAGCAAGTGCTCACCCAACTGAAGATACGCGACCTGGAGCAGCCGATGGGGCAGCTGAGTGGCGGACAGCAGAAGCGCGTGGCTCTGGCCAATGTGCTGATTACCGATCCCGACTTGCTGATACTCGACGAACCTACGAACCATCTCGACCTTGAGATGATAGAGTGGCTGGAGGGATTTCTCAGCAGGGGCAACAAGACGCTATTGATGGTGACCCACGACCGATTCTTCCTCGATCGCGTCTGCTCTGTCATCCTCGAACTCGACGACCAGACCATCTACACCTATCGGGGCAACTACAGCTACTATCTGGAGAAGCGCCAGGAACGCATAGACAACCGCAAGGCAGAGATAGCACGAGCCAACAACCTCTATCGCACGGAACTGGAATGGATGAGACGCATGCCACAGGCACGCGGACACAAAGCCCGCTACCGTGAGGAGGCTTTCTACGAACTGGAGAAAGTGGCCAAGCAGCGCATAGAGGAAAGACAGATCAGGCTGAAATCGCGCAACGTCTATATCGGCAGCAAGATCTTCGAGTGTCAGTATGTGTCGAAGGCTTTCGACGACAAGGTCATCCTGAAGGACTTCTACTATAACTTCTCGCGATTTGAGAAGATGGGTATCGTGGGCAATAACGGTACGGGTAAGAGCACCTTCATCAAGATGCTGCTGGGTATGACGGCGCCTGACAATGGGCGCTTCGACATCGGCGACACCGTCCGTTTCGGCTATTTCTCACAGGAAGGACTGCAGTTTGATCCACAGCAGAAAGTGCTCGACGTGGTCAAGAACATCGCAGAATATATCGACATGGGGGGCGGCAAGTCGTTCTCGGCCTCACAGTTCCTGCAGTACTTCCTCTTCACGCCCGAACAGCAGCACAACTATGTGTATAAGCTGAGTGGCGGCGAGCGACGGAAACTGTATCTCTGTACGGTGCTGATGAAGAACCCGAACTTCCTGGTGCTCGACGAGCCTACCAACGACCTCGACATCGTGACGCTGCAGATACTCGAGGAATATCTGCAGGACTTCCCTGGCTGCGTGATTGTGGTCAGTCACGACCGTTATTTCATGGATAAGGTGGTAGACCATCTGCTGGTGTTCAAGGGCGATGGTGAGATCAAGGACTTCCCAGGCAACTATACGCAATATAGGGAGTGGCTATCGCTACAGCCGAAAGAGTCGTCGAAGCCTAAAGAGGCTCCAGCAGCAAAAGTGTCTAATCAGAACCGTGACAGTCAGCCTGTGGGTAAGCGCAGGATGAGCTTTAAGGAGAAACGCGAGTTTGAACAGCTTGAAAAAGAGATTGAGCAGCTGGAGAAAGAGCAGCAAATGATAGAAGAGGCACTCTGCAGCGGAACGCTCTCTGTGGAAGAACTGACCGAGAAGAGCAAGCGCCTGCCACAGCTGAAGGACGAGCTCGACGAGAAATCGATGCGCTGGCTGGAACTGAGTGAAATTGAGAATTGAAGATTGAAAAATGATACAACAACAATACCCATCACAACTGCTGGAGAAAGCGGTATCAGAGTTTGCCAAGTTGCCAGGTATCGGCAGGAAGACAGCCCTGAGACTGGTGCTCTGGATTCTGCGCCAGGAAGATCAAGACGCAGAGCAGCTGGCAGAAGCCATCGTCCAACTGAAACAGGAGGTGAAGTACTGCCATATCTGCCATAACATCAGCGACACGGAAACCTGTCCGATCTGTGCTGACGAGAGGCGTGACAAGTCGACTGTCTGCGTGGTGGAAAACATCAAGGACGTGATGGCCATCGAGAACACCCAGCAGTTTCATGGACTCTACCATGTGCTGGGAGGCATCATCTCGCCCATCGACGGCATCGGACCTGGCGACATCGAGATCGACTCGCTGATCAGTCGCGTAGCCGGAGGAGGTGTGCAGGAGGTGATACTCGCCCTCAGTCCTACGATGGAGGGAGAGACGACCAACTTCTATATCTACCGCAAACTGGCATCCTACGATGTGAAGGTGAGCGTGATAGCCAGAGGCGTGGCTGTGGGCAACGAGCTCGAATATACCGACGAGGTCACCTTAGGTCGCTCGATTATGAACCGTACATTGTTTGAAGCAAATTCATAAAACAAGCATAAGATGAAAAGAATCAGTAAGAATCTGACGTTGATTTACATATTGCTGACAGCCCTGACGCTGGCTGTCATCATGGTCTTTGAGACCGACATGCTGGAGTCGGGACTGCTGGCAGGAGAGAATCAGTCGGAATTTATCTTCACTTTCGTGATGGAGCTGGTCTCGCTTGGCGCAGCCTTCCTCGGACTGAGGCTCTTTAAGTTCAAAGCCGTTCACGACGACCTGATAGCGCACGAGGAACGAGCCATGATGAAGTGGGGCACCATCCGCCTGCTGATACTTCAAGTGCCGATGCTGGCAGATACCTTATTATATTATATGTATATGAATACGACGTTCGGCTATCTGGCCATCATGCTGCTGCTCTGTCTGCCGTTTGTATTCCCAAGCCTGAACCGTTGTCTGGCAGAAACTTCTGAAGAGGAATGAAACTGAGTGTCGTCATCGTTAGCTATAATGTGCGAGACTATCTGGAGAATTGTCTGCAGAGCGTGAGTCGTGCGCTGGAAGGTATTGAAGGCGAGGTCTTTGTGGTCGACAACCATTCTGACGACGACAGCGTGGAGACTGTACGTACCCAGTACCCATGGGTGCGACTGATAGAGAATCAGGAGAACATGGGTTTCTCGCGTGCCAACAATATCGCCATCCGAGAGGCCCGTGGCGAGTATGTGCTGCTGCTCAATCCTGACACCATCGTCGAGGAGGCTACGCTGCGCGAGGTGCTCCGCTTCATGGAGGAACATCCGAAAGCGGGTGGGGCAGGAGTGATGATGCACAATGCCGACGGCTCGCTGGCACCCGAATCGCGAAGAGCCTTGCCCACGCCCTGGGTGTCGTGCCTGAAGATGCTGGGATTTACGAAGCGCTATTATATGAGTCATCTGCCATGGGACCAACCAGGCAGGATAGAAGTGATCAGCGGTGCCTTCTGCTTCCTCCGAAAGAAAGCCCTCGACGAAGTGGGACTGCTCGATGAGGACTTCTTCATGTATGGTGAAGATATCGACCTTTCCTACAGGCTGATGAAAGGCGGATGGGAGAACTGGTATCTGCCATATCCAATCACTCACTTCAAGGGGAAGTCGACCCAGAAGAGTGATTATCGCTACGTTCACATCTTCTACAAGGCCATGCTGATCTTCTTCCGCAAGCACTACAGTCATCTGAGCCTGTTCTATGCCTTGCCAGTCAAGATGGCCATCTACTTCCGTGCTGCTATTGCATTGACAGACATCCTACGTAAAAAACTACATCTATGACAACAAACCTGCCACAAGTGAAGTTCAGGGCGATAGAGCCAGAGGATCTGGACCTGCTGTATCGGATTGAGAACGACAGGAAACTCTGGAACGTAGGCACCTCGAACGTGCCTTATTCGAGGTATGCCCTCCACGACTACGTGGCCCATGCCTCAAGTGATATCTATACCGATCGTCAGGTGAGGATGATCATCGAGACCACAGAGGGTGAGAATGTGGGCATTGTAGACTTGGTGGATTTCGACCCCAGCAACCGACGGGCAGAAGTGGGACTGATTATCCTCGACGCATTCAGACGGCGCGGCTATGGAAGGAGCACCCTCGCCAAGATTGCTGACTATGCTCTCGACGTGCTCCATCTGCACCAGCTGATAGCCTACGTAGACCTGAGGAATGAAGCCTCGCTCCACCTCTTCAAAACGATGGGTTACCAGGAATCAGTCAGAATCAAAGACTGGCTATATGACGGCCGAGAATATCACGATGCCGTGATGATGCAGCTCGTTTTTTAGGGAAAATTGCTGATTCCATCAAAAAAATCCCAAAAATATTTTGTGGTTTCAGAATTTATTCCTACCTTTGCACCCGCTAATAAGAAAGAGTGCTTTCTGGTGCGTTAGTTCAGTAGGTTAGAATGCCTGCCTGTCACGCAGGAGGTCACGAGTTCGAATCTCGTACGCACCGCATTATTATTGTTCGTTAGCACTCTTGGTGCGTTAGTTCAGTAGGTTAGAATGCCTGCCTGTCACGCAGGAGGTCACGAGTTCGAATCTCGTACGCACCGCAAAGCTCATCAGATATCTCTCTGGTGAGTTTTTTTATGCCAAAATACAAAAAAATGGTGTATTTGTTTGGCAGTTCAAATTAATTGTTATATTTTTGCAGATTGAAAACGAAATATATTACTGACCATCTATGGATGTAGAAGAGTCTCTTGAAGCTAAGATCAACCGAAGTGAGTATAAAATACTTATTGTCGATGACGTTATCAGCAATGTCTTGTTGTTAAAGATTTTGCTGACTAACGAGAAATTCCAGGTATGTACGGCTAATAACGGAACGACCTGTATAGAGCAGGCCAAGAAAGAGCATCCCGACCTGATCCTCTTGGACGTCATGATGCCTGATATCAGTGGTTTCGATACAGCGGTAATCCTGAAGAAAGATGAAGAAACAAAGGATATTCCCATTATCTTCCTGACAGCGTTGAACACACCAGCCGACTTAGTGCATGGTTTCAAGGTGGGAGCCAGCGACTTCTTGACAAAGCCCTTCAACAAGGAGGAGCTTGTGATGCGTGTGACGCAGCAGATCTCGCTGGTGGCTGCCAAGCGAATCATCGAGAAGCAGAATGCTGAACTGAGAGCCACGCTGAACAATCGTGACAAGATGTATTCTGTGATTGCGCACGACCTGCGTTCGCCAATGGCCAGCATTCGTATGGTGCTGAATCTCGTGGTGGCTTCAACATCGCCCGAACTGGTAGGGCCAGAACTCTACGAACTTCTGGATAAAGCCAATAAGGAATCGGAAGATGTGCACGACCTTCTGGATAATCTGCTGAAGTGGACGAAGAGTCAGACTGGTCGACTGAATGTGGTCATCCAGGATCTCGACTTGAATGATATCATTCCAGGTGTCGTGGATATCTTTGAAATGATTGCTGAGACCAAGCATATCAAGCTCAATCTTCAGATGGCTGAAGGTCCGCTCGTTGTGACAGCTGATAATGATATGCTGAAGACTATTGTACGTAATTTCCTCTCGAATGCCATCAAGTTCTCGCCTGAGAATTCTTCCATCGACATCATCATGAGCAAAGATGCTGATTTTGCCAAAGTCAGCGTCAGAGACCATGGTGTCGGTATTGCTGCCAATCGCTTGGGATCTATTTTCCATAAGGGTGAGACCACCTATGGTACAAGTGGAGAAGAGGGATCTGGACTCGGACTTCAGCTCTGCCAGGACTTCGCCCAGAAGATCGGTGGTGACTGTACGGTAGAGTCTGTCGAAGGTGAAGGCAGTACGTTCAGTGTGACAATTCCGTTAAAGAAGGAATGATGACAGATACACCTATTTATATTATAGAGGAATCAAAACTTCGCCGCAATCTCAAGCTTATCGCTTCTGTTGCGGCGAAAGCCGATATAGAGATCATACTTGCTTTCAAGGCTTTCGCCCTGTGGAAGACGTTTCCCATCTTCAGGGAGTATATCCATTCGACAACAGCCAGTTCGCTGTCTGAGGCCAAGATGGCTTTTGAGAAGTTCGGCGCTCCTGCCCATACTTATTCGCCAGCCTATACGGATGGTGAGTTCGACGAGATTGTCAGGTGCTCATCTCATCTGTCGTTCAACTCGCTATCTCAGTATGAGCGTTTCCATCAGCGTGCCAAGACCGTATCGATTGGTCTGCGCGTGAATCCTGAGTATTCAGAAGTAGGTACGCTGCTCTACAATCCATGTGCCCCTGGTACGCGCTTCGGAGTGACGGCAGACAAGCTGCCCGAACAGTTGCCTGCAGATATAGAGGGATTCCATTGTCATTGTCATTGTGAGAGTGGGGCAGACGTGTTCCAGCGCACCTTAGGGCATATCGAAGAGAAGTTCTCACGCTGGTTCCCCCAGTTGAAATGGATTAACTTCGGTGGGGGACATCTGATGACACGAAAGGACTATGACGTGGACCTGCTGATTAGCATGATGCAGGACTTCCATCGTCGCTATCCTTGGCTGAAGGTCATTCTCGAACCAGGCAGCGCCTTCGCCTGGCAGACGGGGCCACTGGTTTCGCATGTCGTGGATATAGTAGAGGATAAGGGCATCAAAACTGCTATTCTCGATGTGAGTTTCACTTGTCACATGCCAGATTGTCTGGAGATGCCCTATCAACCAGATGTGAGAAACGCAGAATCTGTAGAAATGGAGAAGGCGACGGAGCCCTGTACCTATCGCTTAGGCGGCAACAGTTGCCTAAGTGGTGACTTCATGGGTTCTTGGCGTTTCGAGAAAGAGCTGCAGGTGGGCGATGAAGTGATTTTTGAGGATATGATTCATTACACCACCGTAAAGACCAACACCTTTAACGGTATTACGCACCCTTCGATAGGTATGCTGCACGAAGATGGTACAATGGAAGTATTGCGCCGTTTTGGCTTTGAAGATTACCTAAATCGTATGGATTAAGACGCTCAAAATGCCCTATTTTCGATAAAATGGCACTTTTTTTGAAAAAAAACTCTGAAAAAGTTTGCCAGTTCGGAAAAAAGCATTACCTTTGCATCCGCAATCGAGAGAGGTTGCCTTTCGGAACACGAAATTCTTTTGAAAACCGATGTCATTCTGAAAGAATAAATGCGGAAATAGCTCAGTTGGTAGAGCACAACCTTGCCAAGGTTGGGGTCGCGGGTCCGAGTCCCGTTTTCCGCTCACTTGTTGAACAAAAATCAGCGGTTTGTTGGAGAGGTGGCGGAATTGGTAGACGCGCTACTTTGAGGGGGTAGTGTCAATTGCGACGTGGGAGTTCGAGTCTCCTCCTCTTCACAATTTTTTTGCAGAAACGCGGAAATAGCTCAGTTGGTAGAGCACAACCTTGCCAAGGTTGGGGTCGCGGGTCCGAGTCCCGTTTTCCGCTCTTTTTTTTAAGGAAAACAACAATCTTTTTCAAATGAATTTATATTTAAGATATTTTGACCGTGAAACGCTTGTTTCCACAGTAGATGAAGCATTAGACTTCCTGCGTTCTATCGAAGAGATTGAAATGACTCCTCTTCTCGAGGCTGATATCCGTGAGTATGCAGAGAGTGATATATATTACCCCAAAAGATATAAGGTTCACCCCAGAGTCTATTTCATCATCATCAAGACTGACGCTGCCACGATGCAGGACTTCAAAGAGAAGAAAGCTGTTCACCCCATCAACGAGATGGAGGCGAAGGCTCCCGTACCGGCTTTGGTCCGTCTGAATGAGCTCCGTGAGGGCTGGTATGAAGGTGTCGTTGATTTCAAGCGCGTATTGCTCATTCCTGCCACAGGTAAGTTCCAGTATCGCGACACACAGTTCGTGGCTCGTGTCAAGGCTTCATCGGGTATGGAGTGCTACGAGCGCATCATTGATCATCTGCGCGATAAGGTCGATGAACGCAGCCAGTTCCCTTCTGCAAAAGGAAAGAATTTCAAGTTCCGTTATTTAGGCAAGGCAAAAGATCAGGTCAATGAATAAGGTGATGCTTATTGGAAATGTTGGCCAGGAGCCTGAGGTCAGATATGTAGACCAAGGTGTGGCTGTCGCTCGTATCAGACTGGCTACGACTGAGCGTGGGTATACGCTTCAGAACGGAACCCAGGTGCCCGACCATACGGATTGGCACAATGTGATACTTTGGCGAAGGCTGGCAGAGATTGTCGAGAAATATGTTCACAAGGGCGACAAACTCTATATTGAAGGCCGTATCCGCTATACGACCTATGACGACAAACAGGGTCAGCGCAGATATGCCACAGAGATCTGGGCAGACAATATGGAAATGCTGACTCCGAAAACAAACACAGACGATGGACTATCTTCAACAAACCCTGAGTGAGATACAGTTCTTGGTTCCCACGACGGGTGCTATCATTTCGTGCATTTTAGCGTGTATACTTCTTGTGTTCTCGGCTTTTGCGTCGGGTTCTGAGATTGCATTCTTTTCTTTGTCACCCAGTAATCTCAATGAGCTTGATGAAGATAAGAACGAAGTAGACGGCAAGATCCTGAAGTTACGCGAAGACTCTGAGCGGACGCTTGCTACTATCCTGATTACCAACAATTTAATCAACGTGACCATCATCATGCTGCTGAATTATTTCATCAGTCATGTGGTGGATTTTGGTAACGCGCTGCTGTTGGAGTTTATCATGATAACGGTCATCCTGACCTTCCTCTTGCTGCTGTTTGGCGAGATTATGCCAAAGGTCTATGCCGGTCAGCGTCCTCTGGCTTTCTGTCGTCGTACAGCTGGTATTATCCTTTTCTTAAGTAAGGTGTTCCGTCCCCTGTCAAATGTCCTGATCAAGACTGGAATTATGGCAGGGAAAGTGGTTCAGAAGGAGAATCATGTGCTGAGTGTCAACGATCTCGAACATGCCCTCGACCTGACAGACAAGGAAGAACTGAAGGAGGAGAAGAACATGCTGGAGGGCATTGTGCGCTTTGGCGATGAGACTGCCAAGGAGGTGATGACCTCACGCCAGGATGTGGTCGACCTCGATTTCAGTCTGCCTTTCCCTGAGGTGCTCAAGTGTATCGTTGAGAACAATTACTCGCGTATTCCTGTCTATCAGGGTAACAGCGACAATATCCGAGGCATCCTCTATATCAAGGACTTGCTGCCACATCTGTCGAAGCCTGCTACGTTCCGTTGGCAGTCGCTCATCCGTCCTCCCTATTTTGTGCCTGAGACGAAGAAGATTGACGACCTGTTGCGCGACTTCCAGGCAAACAAGGTCCATATCGCCATTGTAGTCGATGAATATGGTGGTACAAGTGGCCTCATTACGCTCGAGGATATCCTCGAAGAAATCGTAGGTGAGATCAATGACGAGTACGACGAGGAAGAAAAGAACTATGTCCGTATCAATGCCAATACCTATGTATTTGAGGGTAAGACGCTGCTCAGCGACTTATACAAGATACTGAATCTCGATGACGAGACGTTCAAGGAGGTTGAAGGCGATGCCGACTCTTTGGCTGGTCTGCTCCTTGAGATCAAGGGCGACTTCCCAGAGCAGCACGAACGGATTAAGTACAAGAACTTCACTTTCGAGGTGACAGAACTCGATGGGCATCGCATCTCGAAGATCAAGGTCATTATCCACGATAACGACAAATAATAAATCCCGCTTGAAGGCGGGATTAATTATTTATTTGTATTTCTCAATCAGTGCATCAGCCTGGGTGTCTCCAAGATCTCTTGCTTTCTGCAGGTTGGGTATTCCTTCAGCCTTCTGTCCTTTCAGGCATTGAGCCAGCCCCAGGAAGAGATAGCCGTCACTGTTGTTGGGATCAATCTTGATGCACTCCTGAGCCGTCAAGATAGCCTGGTCATACATACCGACTCTGACTTCCAGCGAAGCTTTTTCTGCATAGTAGAGTATCTCATCAGGATTCATCTGGATGGCACGGTTGATGTCGTTGATGGCCTGCTGATACAGACGCCCTTCAATCTCCGTCTGATGGCGCACGTAGTAGAAATTATCGTTGATGGTAGCCTTCATCAGCTCTTCATATTCATTCATGTCGTTGATGGCATCACGATATTTCCCAGCATTTCTTCTGGCCTGAGCACGTGCCCACAGATAGGGGGCAGCCTCTTTCAGATAGGGCTTCGAGAAGCAGTTGATGGTACTGTCCATCAGCGCCAGCATGGCGGTCGTATCCTTCTGCATCTCCTTACAACGTGCAGCAGCATAGAAGATCTCTGCACTACGCAGATCTGTGTTCGTCAGATCATGATAAATCTGATAGGCATCCTCATAGTTCTGCTGGGCAAAGAGGATATTGGCTTCCAGCTGGCGATAGGTGGGGACGGGCGTAGCACTGATAGCCTCCCTGACCTCTGAGAGGGCCTTGTCAAGACTCCAGTTGGCATAAGGCTGCGCACTCTGATAGATTTCCTTGTTATAGATCAGACGGGCATACGAGAAATGAGCCTCGTCTTTCTTGTCTGCCAGTTTAATGGCCTGTTCCATATCGCTCTGCGCTGACTGGAAATCACCATTGTTGGCAGACAGCTGTGCACGATAGGTATAACCATCGGGGGCATCAGGGAACTTCACGATAAAGTCGTGTACCATCATCGCGTAGGTGGCAGAGTCAGCATTGCTGTTGGCCAGATACAGCGCCAGGGTGGCTTCCTTGATATCCTCAGGCAGTTCCTTCTTGATCTGTGTCTGCTGCAAGGTGGCATCGTTCATAGAAAAAGCTGAGATCTTCAGTGAGTCAGCAAAGCTGATGCCAACGGCATAGCTTAGCGTGTCCTTGAGTGAGGCTGGCTGCTGCATCATACCGATCACGTCGCCTGCATCGTTGAGCAACGGACAACTCACGGTGTTCTCAGGCATCGTCATTGCCACCGTGTAGTAATCGAAAGTCTCATGGAACTTCTCTGCCTTGCGCACCACACCTCCATTGACATTCTTCACCTCACGATAGGGGAGAAGCCATACGTTACTGCTGACGGGGGCAGACGCAGAACTGACTATCAACGGCTGAGTTTTGCCATTGACACGGAATTTAACGACGTCATACATGTCGTCAGCACCAAGAATGCTCACTACGGGCATCTCCTTTCCCTGTGAGTCGATAATCACGGCTCTTGAAGCCCCTTTGAACGGCGTAAAGTTGCTGACGGCCTCACCATTGCTTCCGATGAAGAAACCATTGCTGCTGCCAATGAGTGAACCGTCTGCAGCAAATGTCTTCAAAGTGAAAACCGACTTTGTGGCTTTCTTCACCCAGGCAGGCTGGGCACATAGAGGTATGAAGGTCAGGAAACTCAAGAGCATCACGCTCAAAGCCCGCCTTTGTATCATTTTCCTATTCATATTCATCATCATTTCGTAATTTTTACATTGTTACATTTTTACATTTTCAAAAGCTGTTTCGCGTTTGATATAGCAGCCTCAGAGACATTGCTGCCACTGAGCATTTGGGCGATTTCCAAGACGCGCTCGTCATCTGACAGCTTGCGCATCCTGCTGATGGTGCCCTTCGCAGTCTCCTCTTTCTCCACTTTATAATGGGCAGAGCCAAGTGCTGCGATCTGGGGTAGGTGAGTGATACTGATCACCTGGCGCTCGTGGTGTCCCATCTCCTGCATGATCTCTGCCATCTTCTCTGCAGTCTTGCCACTGACACCTGTATCAATCTCATCAAAGATGATGGTAGGCAACTTGACGGCACCACTGATCATTGCCTTTAGGGAGAGCATCACTCGTGCAATCTCACCACCAGAGGCCACCTGAGAGATGGGCTGGAGTGGGGTGGAGGTGTTGGCACTGAAGAGGAAGGCCACCTTGTCTTGTCCACTGACATTGAGTGGTTCTTGGGTCATCTCGATGCTGAACTTCACATTGGGCATACCCAGGGGCATCAGTCGTCCCTGCATTTCTTTCTCTATCTGCTTGGCTGCCTTTGTGCGCAGCTTGGTCAGTGTCTCTGCTGCTTTCTGAGCCTGAGCGAGTTGAGCTGCCAGCTTCTGCTGCAGTTCTGCCAAGGCCTCGTCGCTGTTCTCGATGCGTCCCAGCTGTATCTTCAGTTCGTCGCGCTTTGCTATCAGTTCCTCGATCGTCTCCACGTGGTATTTCTTCTCCAGGTCATAGAGCTTGTCGAGTCGGTTGTTGATGGCATCCAACTCAGCAGGATCAAAGTCTATATGTTCCATCTGACTGCTGATCTCCTGTGCGATATCCTTCAGTTCTATGTAGCTGCTGTCCAATCTCTCCACGAGTTCACTGGCATCAGGCAGTACTTTCTCAATCTGTCGCATGGCAGAGAGGGCTGTCCTCAGAGACTCTACGACACCCGTCTGCTCTGCCGAGAGGGCATTGTCGGCCTCGTAGAGTGCACTCTTGATCTCTTCCGAGTGCGACATCGTCTCACTCTTCTGTTCCAGTTCCTCTTGCTCACCTTCTGCAAGATTGGCCTGTGTCAGCTCCTCGAACTGGAACTGCAGGAAATCGGCATTCTGCCTGTTCTGCTCGATGCTTTCCTTGAGGGCACTGAGTTCCTTCTCTGTGGCATGATATTGCGTATAGGCCTGCTGGTAGAGCTGCAGTTCTTTCTCGTCGCCAGCAATGATGTCGACCACGTTCAACTGGAAATCCTGCTTGTTGAGCAACAGGTTCTGGTGCTGCGAATGGATGTCCACCAGTTGCTCACCGAGTTCTTTCAACAGGGATAGCTGCACAGGTGTGTCGTTGATGAAGGCACGGCTTTTCCCTGATGCCGTCAGTTCGCGACGCACGATGCAGTCTGCGGCATCATATTCGATTTCATTCTCCTCGAAGAAGTCGGTCATGCCATAACGCGAAAGGTCGAAATGCGCTTCAATCACACACTTCTCGGCTCCCTGCTTGATGGCTTTCGAATCAGCCCTTTGTCCCAGCAACAGACCCAAGGCTCCGAGTATGATACTCTTGCCTGCACCTGTCTCGCCAGTGATGACAGAGAAGCCCTGATAGAGTTCTATATCCAACTCATCGATCAGAGTGAAGTTCTTGATATATAAATGATTCAGCATACGTTATTGTTTGATTTTATCCCAACTGCTGTTCTGCGAGGCGTTGATGCTCATCAGCAGTTCATAGATGCGTTCCTTTTCCTTTTGGGTACCCTTGCCCTTGTATATGTTCACCAGCTCGTCACGCTTATAGTCAGTCCATATCTGAGGTAGCAGGCTCAACGGCTTGTCCTCATGGGCTTTCTTCAGGCCTTCTTCCAGGGCTGTCGTAATCTCTGTTCGCCCACGCTCTGCATTGTTCGCCATCTCGTCGAGTCCCTTGCGGTAATAGTCATACTGCAGCTGACGGAGAGGCTTCATCGCCTCGTCGAGATAGTCGTTGATGATGGCAAAGCGGTTTCGGCTGTCCTCGAACGACTTCCAACCAGGGAACCCCAGATTCTGGGCATTGTTCACGAGATGCATACATCTTTGCAGAACATCTGTGCCACCCATCGGCGAGAAGCTGTCGAGATCCAGTCCTATGATCAGATAAGCATAATAGGCCATAAGGGCTGTCAGCTGGTCGGAAACCACCTCCTCGACGAAGTTCAGCTGGTCGAACTGCTTGAACTCGAAATGGAAGTTGTCGTCTTTATTATTATATAAGGTGGAGGTGTAGGCAGAGTTGTAGACAGGACGGTTGGCCTGGATGAGGGCAGAACATTCGAAGCGGTTCTCCTCGCGAATATACTTCGAAACGGTGATGTTGAAGCTGCATTGTATCCGTTCGTTCTTCTGGAACTGCAACTCCGTCCACTGGCGCTCGTTGACAAACTGTTCGAGCGTCTGCTGCAGATTCTCAAACACACTCACGTCGGTACCCGATATCTGGCTGTGATTGATATTAACCTTAACTTGCAGCTCTTGAGCTTGAACGCTTAGAACTGCAAGTATGAAGTTGAATGTCAGTATCGCCTTTACGATTCTCATCCGTTTAATTTCGCCTCGCGCAACCTGATGCGTGTCAGCACCTGTTTGGTGTTATAGGTGAAGTCGCCCGACAGGATCCAGCTGTAATAGCCTGGGTCGATATGCAGCACGTCGGCCACAGGGAGTCCCTTGTGCTTGCCGAAGTTGAAAACTTCTGTCAGCTTTGGCTTGCCGTCCTTGTCGAGCACGGGATTGCCCTGACGGTCTTTCACCTCTCCCCATACGATACGGCCTGCGAAGTCCACGTTGTTGTTCGTCTTCGAGAATTCTGCCAGTTTGTCCATGTCGTTCTCCAGCACCTTCTCTGCATCCTCGTTAGCACCAGGGGCATACTTGTCGAGCTCGCCCATCAGCACACGGTAGGTTGCCTCCGTGTCCTGATCAGCACGGTGTGCCTCGAAGTCTTCCTCCATCTTGCGTCCACAGTAGAACTTATAGGCTGCAGCCAGGTTACGGCGCTCCATCTTGTGGAAGATGGTCTGGGCGTCAATCATTCTGCACTTCGAGAAGTCGAAGTCGATGCCTGCACGCAGGAACTCCTCTGCCAACAGAGGGATATCGAAGTGATTAGAGTTAAAACCAGCGAAGTCACAACCAGTGAACTTGTCTGCCAGTTTCTGACTGAGCTGTTTGAAGGTAGGCTTGTCTTTCACGTCCTCATTGCTGATACCTGTCAGCTGGGTAATGATGGGCTCGATAGGGCGTTCTGGATTCACCAGCTCGTCGCCACGCTCCTCATCACCGTTAGGACTCACCTTGATATATGATATCTGGATAATCCGATCTTTGACCAGATCAAGACCAGTTGTCTCCAAGTCGAAGATAACCAGTGGCTTAGTAAGATTCAGCTTCATACCTTAATTATTTATGAGCATGGGCATCATCAGCATCAGCACATCCTGGTTCTCAGGCTGTTCTGAAGGCAGCACAAGACCTGCACGACTGGGGTCAGCCAACTTGATAATCACATCCTGGCAATCGAAGCTGTTGAGAATCTCAATGAAAGCCGAACCCTTGAAACCGATCGACATCGGCATGCCGTTATATTCGCAGGTCATGCGCTCTGTAGCCGTCCTTGAGAAGTCATAGTCCTCAGCATCCAGTTGTAGGGTAGAGCCCTCTACATGGAAGCGGATAAGGTTGCTCGAGTTGTTGGCAAATGGCTGTACACGACGGAGCGCAGCCAACAAGGCCAGACGGTCGGCACGGATCTCATTGGGATTATTCTGTGGAATCACTGAGTTGTAGTTGGGGTAGCGTCCTTCAATCAGACGGCACTGCAGAGTTCCGTCACCATAGTTGATCTCTGCATTACGCTCATCGAAGCGGATGACCACATCGCCACCGTCCTTGCCCAGCAGGTTCTTCAGCAGGTTAGCAGGCTTCTTAGGCAGGATGAACGATGCAGGCTGGTCGCTATGGATGGTAAACACCTTGTTGCGCACCAGTTTGTGACCGTCGCTGGCAACGATAGCGAGGCAGTCGGCATTCAGGTCGAAATAGATACCGTTCATTACAGGGCGCAACTCGTCCTGAGCTGTTGCGAAGATCGAGCGGTTGATGTTCTCAGCCAGCGTCATATTAGGCATGGTTACCGCATTGGCATAGTCACTGATAGGCTGAGCCATGGGGAACTCGTCTGCGTTATCGATGGGCAGGGAGAACAGACCGTTCTGATATGATATTTTCACGCTATTCTGCTCCTGGTTCACTTCGAACGTAATGGGCTGCTCCGAGATACCCTTGACGGCATCGAGTATGAACTGGTTGCCGATGGCGAAACGGCCAGAGCCATCGCTTTCAGTCAGTGCAATCTGTGTCTTCATCACATTCTCACTGTCTGATGCTGTCAGATATAAGATGTTGTCACTGATTTCAAAAACGAAATCGCCCAGGATGGGGAGCGCATTTTTACTGTTGATGACTCTCGAGAGAGCAGAGAGCTTTGAGCTCAGAGTTGTGCTAGATAATGTAAATCGCATAATTATTATAGTTCTTTTGTCCTTAATTACATATTATATAATTGGGACAAAATTACAAAAAAACGTTGTAATGAACAAAATAATTTGGAAAAAATTGTTCTATTCAAACTATTTTTAGTAATTTCGCCACGTGAAAACGAAAAAATCAACAAATAAAAGCAAATTGTAATGGAATTAACAGGAAGAATTATTGCCGTTATGGCAGCCCAAAGTGGCGTCTCAGCCCGTACAGGTAACCCGTGGATGTCACAAGAGTATGTAATCGAAGTACCCGGACAGTATCCCCGTCGCTGCGTGTTCCGTCTCTTCGGAGAGGATCGCATCAAGCAGTTCAATATCCAGCAGGGTGAGGATCTGACCATTCAGTTCGACATTGATGCCCATGAGTATAATGGTCGCTGGTTTAACGAGATCCGTGCCTACAATGTGACTCGTGGTCAGGCGGCTCAGTCAGTTAATCCTACTCCTGCTGCAGCCCCGTTCCCACCAGCTGGTGCTGCTACGGCTCCGTTCCCTCCAGCTCAGGAGCCTGCAGCTGAGAACGCTGCCGACGATCTGCCATTCTAAGGCGTATCAAAAAAATCCCCGCTCAGCAATGGACGGGGATTATTTTTTGCGCTTATTCCTTAATTATTTCTTTACAGCCCTGATGCAACGGCCACTGAACCGATTGCTGGAGAGATTGCCGTAGTGCACATTGACATCCGTGAAATTGAACTCTATGCACCAGGCCTTACTGGGACTGGCCGTGTAGAGAGTCGATGTCCAGTAAATACCATTGATGGCACGAAACTGCACGCTGTCATAGAAACGGAAACCCGTGATAGGGAGGAAGATGGAATTGCCCGTCTTCTTGCCGGTCACCTTATAGCCGTTCACACCATCCTTCGTGATCCATTCCCATGTACACTTATCCGGGTCGACCAGTTCCTCGCACTCATCCACGGTTGGCATGCGCCAGTCACCTCCCCAGTTGGCGCGAGCAGCATCATCGGAGAGATCCAGCTGCGTCTTCCTGTCGGTAATAGAATACTTCACCAAGAACTGGGTATTCTCCCTGCTCCAGACATAGGTGTTCCACGAATAGTATTTCTTGGGCTTGACCTCACCCCAGGCGAAGTAGGAGCCAAAGCCGGAATCCTTCTCAGCCCCCACGTTCATATTAGCCCACTTCACACTCAGCCCCAGATCGACAGCCTCTACACCGTTCGACCCATTTTCATCCTCATTCGTTGTAGTCACCTTTGCATGGCCAACTGTCCCAACGAGCATCAGAGACAGTATCATCAGAGAAATCTTCTTCATAATCTATACCAATTTTTGTGGCAAAGATAACGCAAAAATTCCACTCCTACAAACTTTTTTTCAAAAAAAAGGTACTCAACGCCGACAATTTTTTTAAATGTATCAATGACTTTCTCCGCTAACAGTTTTATCAAGCATCACTGCTTCTTTTCATTTTGACAGTGCAAAGATACAAAATTTTTAAACACAAACCAAATTATTTGCGAATTATTTTCTAATTATTTTTGGCGTATCAGCCAGGTCGGCTACGATCGGTGGTCATGTCGGCTACGATAGTCCGCTTAGACGGCTAAGACCATCAATCAGCTTCCAAACGACCGTTACATTGTTACACCGTTACATCGTTACATTTCGTATTTTCTATGTAGGTACAGGGTCGTAAACTATTATTATATTAATATTAATATATTATAATATATTAATATTAATAATATATATATACTTGTAACGTCTTACATACGAATTTACCAAATGTAACGATGTAACGGTGTAACAATGTAACGCTAGCTGTCTTTTCCTGAATGGTTATAAAATAATCCAAAAATAATCTGCCAAAAATTTGGTTATCTAAATAATTTTTAGTATCTTTGCAAAGGAATTTCAAATGACACGCTACGACTAATTTAACGAACATATTCTGTGAAGAACAATCGAATAATCTCTGAGAAGAGCAATCATCATAGCGAAATGGCTTCCATCCATGCTAAGGATAGAAAGGCAACGTGCCGAGGATAGAACGATCATACAGCGGTATTTTACGAGAATCGGCATTATGATAAATAGGAGAATACAGAAGGGATTAGTGGATATCCCTATCCTGCAAAACTTTGAATTTCTCGCGCTTCTGCCTGAGTGCTTCCAAATTCAGCGAAAATGAAGCGATTGATGGTTTGTTGGCTGAACATGCTACAAGTGTCTTACCTATTGGGCTGATCATGGCGCTCATGCCACGATAATGAGAATAAGCATCATCGCCGACACGATTACAGCCAATCAGGTAAGCCTGGTTCTCGATAGCTCTGGCACGTGTGAGAATCTGCCAGGCATTCTGACGACTCTCTGGCCAGTTGGCTACGACAATGATGGCATCGTACTGCAGTTGGTCTGCATAACGACTCCAAACAGGGAAACGCAGATCGTAACACGTCAGGAGCAGAATCCTGAACCCCATGTATTCTACCACGGTATGCTCCTCGCCTGGTTCATAGAAACGATCCTCACCACCATAACGAAACAAATGGTGTTTATCATAACAGGAAACGTAACCCGTCCTGCCATTAACAAAATAGTGCCTGTTTTTGTAAACTCCGTTCGCAGTCTTGATGGCCAAACTTCCGCAGATGGCGCACTGAAATTGACGAGCCGTAGACTTCATCCACTGCAACGAGACGCTGGTAGATTCGTCCTCAGCGATATGAGCAGGCTCTGTGGCAAATCCAGTGCTCCACATCTCAGGAAGCACATACAGATCGCTGTCAGGCTGCTGTGCCATTAGGGCTTCTGCACGTCGGATATTCTCTTCAGGGTGTCCCCACGCGATGTCTAACTGTAGGATGGTTACTTTCATTTGATGTAGAATTCTTTTGTTAATTGTTGGTACCATTCGCTCCTGACGTTAGGAGAAACTTCAATAACACCTTCGCTGATATCTAATTCACTAACAGGGTGTTTCTGAAATTCTATTAACTGACGCTTTGGCTGTTTCCTGGGCGTTGTCTTGATCAGGCAGACGCGCGTCGTGAAGAAGCCTTCGAGACAAGCAGCAGCCTCGATTTTGGCGCGACAGTCAGAAGGGACAACCACAGAGAAGCGCCCCTCATCCTTCAGCAGACGGTAAGCCTGATACATCAGTTGTTCATACGTCAGACTGACGGCATGTCGGGCAATAGTGCGCTGGTCGTCAGGGCAAGCGAGAGAATCGACGAAATATGGTGGATTACTCACAATGACATCAAATCCGATTGTGTCAGCAAAATTCAAAATATCTAGATGGCAGATACGGACTCTCTCGGAAAACGGCGAAAGACGAACATTCTCGTCGGCCTGAGCCACTGCGTCTTCATCGATATCGATACCTGTGACCTCTGCCTCAGGAAAGCGTTGAGCCATCATCAGGGCAATGAGTCCTGTACCCGTTCCGATATCTAAAATGCGGCATTGCCCCGATGGAGCAGCTGCCCAAGCTCCAAGCAGCGTACCGTCGGTTCCAACCTTCATGGCGCACCGTTGCTGGTGTACGACGAATTGACGGAACTGGAAGTAATCGTTCGACATTTCTGGGCAGCAAAGGTACTAATTTTATATTAAACATTGAACATTAAACATTAAAAATTGAAAATTAAACATGCAATTATCGCTAATCTTATTTATTTTTAGTAACTTTGCAGCCAATTTGCAAATAACATTTAGAAATATATGAGTAAGAACAATAACAACGCATTTCAGATGATTGCTGATATTGAAGGGGATTTTAAGGATCTGATAGGTAATCAGAGCCCAGAGACAGCCCCTATCCTACCCGTCCGCAATATCGTGCTTTTCCCTGGGGTGGTCATGCCCATCCTCATTGGGCGCGAATCCAGTAAGGCCCTTGTACAGAAGGCCGAAAGGCGTGGTACAGTCATCTGTGTCATCCCTCAAAAAGATCCCGAAGTGGATCATCCACAGCAGGAAGACCTGTATGAATTTGGCGTATATGCAAAGGTCATGAAACTGTTGACTCTGCCCAACGGCAACGTTACAACCATCGTACAAGGTCTCGGTCGTATGCACCTGAACCGCATTATCAACACCTCTCCTTACTTGGAGGGCGAGGTTCAACCCTACAACGATGTTGACCCTGACAAACGCGACAGAGAGTTCAAGACGGCGATGGACGACCTGCGTAACATGGTTGGTGAGTATGTCAGCATCACAGACGAAATCCCCGACGAGGCCACGTTTGCCATCAAGAATATCTCGAATGAATACATGGCACTCAACTTCGTCTGCTCAAACATGCCCTTCTCGCTCAAAGAGAAGATGAAACTGTTGCTGGCGGACACGGTGAAAGAACGCCTCTTCGGAGTGATGAAACTGATCAACCGTGAGATCAATCTGCAGAACCTGAAGGCAGACATCCGCAATAAGACGCGTGAGGATATCGATGAGCAGCAGCGCAACTACTTCCTGCAGCAGCAGATCAAGAACATGCAGGCAGAGATGGGGCACGGCGAATCGTCGCCCGAGAAATACGAACTGCTGAAGAAGGCTGCCAAGAAGAAATGGTCGGCAGAGGTGGACAAAGCCTTCCACAAGGAAGCAGACAAGCTGGACAACCTGAATCCACAGAGTCCGGAGTTCAACGTACAGCTGACCTATCTGCAGACGATTGTCGGACTGCCCTGGGGCGAATATACAGAGGACGACCTGAACCTGAAGCGAGCACAGAAAATACTCGACCACGACCACTACGGCATGGAGAAGGTGAAGGAGCGCATCCTGGAATATATGGCTGTACTCGCCCTGCGTGGCGACCTGAAATCACCCATCATCTGCCTCTATGGCCCTCCAGGAGTCGGAAAGACATCGCTGGGCAAGTCGATAGCTTCTGCCATGAAGCGCAAGTACGTCCGTATGTCACTGGGTGGTCTGCACGACGAGGCTGAGATTCGTGGTCACCGTCGTACCTATATCGGTGCGATGCCTGGCCGTATCGTCAAGTCGATCCAGAAGGCTGGTTCAAGCAACCCTGTGTTCATCCTCGACGAGATAGACAAGGTGACGCAGAATACCCACAACGGCGACCCTGCATCTGCACTGCTTGAGGTGCTCGATCCAGAGCAGAACAATGCCTTCCACGACAACTATCTCGACCTCGATTACGACCTCTCGAAGGTGCTCTTTATCGCCACGGCCAATAACCTGAGCACTATCCCCAAGCCCCTACTCGACCGTATGGAAATCATCGAGGTAAGTGGCTATATCACAGAGGAAAAGATTGAGATTGCCAAGCGTCACCTGATACCTCGCGAGCTTGAAAATACAGGTCTGAACGTGCCTGAGTTGAAACCCACTTTCAACAAGGCAGCCATCGAGATGATGATTGAGCGCTATACGCGCGAAAGTGGTGTCCGTCAGTTGGAGAAACAGGTCAACAAAGCCCTCCGCAAGATTGCCTTCAAGCGCCAGATTGAGGAGAGCACGAACTATAAGAAGATTACACCTGCAGAAATCGAAGACCTGCTGGGCAAGCCCCCATTCTATCGCGACATCTATCAAGGAAATGAGTACGCTGGCGTAGTGACTGGTCTGGCCTGGACGAGTGTGGGTGGAGAGATTCTCTTTATCGAGACCTCGCTCTCAAAGGGTAAGGGCTCGAAACTGACCCTGACGGGAAATCTTGGTGACGTGATGAAGGAGTCGGCCATCCTCGCCCTCGAGTATGTGAAGGCTCATGCAGAGACACTGAATATCGACTACCGAATCTTCGACCACTGGAACATCCATATCCACGTGCCAGAAGGTGCTACCCCCAAGGACGGTCCTTCAGCAGGTATCACCATCGCCACCTCGATCGCCTCTGCCCTCACCCAGCGAAAGGTGCGTAAGAACACGGCTATGACGGGCGAGATCACCCTGCGTGGAAAGGTTCTGCCCGTAGGTGGTATCAAGGAAAAGATACTTGCTGCCAAACGTGCAGGTATCACAGATATCGTGATGTGTCAGGAGAACGAGAAGGACATTCTTGAGATTCCAGACATATACTTGAAGGGAGTTACCTTCCACTATGTGGAGAATGTGCAGGATGTATGGAATTTTGCCCTTACCAAGGAAATTGTCAAGAATCCGCTTGACTTTACCATTCCGGAAGAAGAAGCGAAAAGTGAGAAGTGATGACGTTTGAACTGAAACATACTGACGCTGCGAGTGATGCCCGTGCTGGTGTGATTACTACCGATCACGGACAGATACTGACACCCATTTTCATGCCTGTAGGAACGGTGGGAAGTGTCAAGGGTGTGCATTTCTCTGAACTGCGCGAGCAGATCAAGGCACAGATTATCCTTGGCAACACCTATCATCTCTACCTGCGACCAGGACTGGATATCCTCCGTAAGGCAGGCGGACTCCATCAGTTCAACACATGGGACCGTCCGATCCTGACCGACTCAGGTGGATTCCAGGTGTTCTCGCTCACAGGTATACGCAAACTGACTGAGGAGGGCTGCGAGTTCAGAAGTCATATCGATGGCTCAAAGCATATCTTCACACCAGAGAACGTGATGGATACAGAGCGCGTTATCGGTGCAGATATCATGATGGCGCTCGACGAGTGCCCTCCAGGAAAGAGCGACTACCAGTATGCCAAGAAATCGCTTGGACTGACACAGCGCTGGCTGGAGCGATGCGTGAAGCGCTTTAACGAGACGGAGCCCCTTTACGGCTATAACCAGACACTCTTCCCCATCGTGCAGGGCTGTACTTATAAAGACCTGCGGCAAGATGCTGCCAAGCATGTCTGCGACGTGCTGAGTCGTCTGAACGACGGTGGTGGGGCCTCTATTGGCGGACTTGCTGTAGGAGAGCCCACAGAGGTGATGTACGACATGATCGAGGTTGTCAATGAGATTCTGCCCAAGGACCGTCCCCGTTACCTGATGGGGGTAGGCACCCCACAGAACATCCTCGAGGCCATCGAGCGTGGCGTCGACATGTTCGACTGTGTCATGCCCACCCGTAATGGTCGCAATGCTATGCTCTTCACCTATGAGGGAACCATGAACATGCGCAACAAGAAGTGGGAGGACGACTTCTCGCCGATCGATCCTGATGGCTGCGAAATAGACCGTATACACTCCAAGGCCTATCTCCACCACCTTTTCAAGGCTCAGGAACTGTTGGCCATGCAGATAGCCAGTATCCATAATCTCGCCTTCTACCTGCGACTTGTCACTGACGCACGCCAGCATATCCTCGCTGGTGACTTCGTAGAGTGGAAGCGCTCAGTCATAGACCAATTAGGACAACGCCGATGAAAGAGAAGCTCAAGCAAATAGGGACCCGCCTGAAGGCCAGGATGCCAAAGTGCAGACTGCTAAGGAAGTGGCTTTCCAAGATCCGTCTCCCAAAGATCGAGATGTTTGGCATTCTCACTCGCCTGGATCGATATCTGATGACCAAATTCATCGGTACCTATATTTTCTCGATCCTGCTGATCATCTCTGTCGCCATCGTCTTCGACTTCAATGAGAACCTGGCGAAATTCTCCACCTATGGGGCTCCCTGGAAGGCCATCATCTTTGACTATTACGCCAACTTCGTGCCCTATTTCGCCAACCTCTTCTCGCCCCTGTTCGTATTTATCTCCGTCATCTTCTTTACGTCGAAGCTGGCAGGCAACTCGGAGATTATCGCCATGCTGGCAGCTGGCGTCAGCTTCAAACAGTTGCTCAAGCCTTACCTGATTACGGCAGCCCTCATCGCCCTGGTCAACTTCTACCTCGGCGCCTATGTCATTCCACATGGTACGGTGGTGCTGCAGGCCTTTGAGGCGAAGTATAAGAATAGTAAGCAAGTGACCTCAGCTTCGAACGTGCAGTTGATGGTAGGACCTGGCGTCATTGCCTATATCCAGCAATACGACAACAACACGAAGACGGGCTATGGCTTCTCGCTCGACAAGTTTGAGAACAAGAAACTGGTGAGCCACATGACGGCATCGACCATCCGCTATGACTCCATCAGTGAAGCCCGTTACCACTGGAAAGCGATGAACTACAAGGTGCGCACGCTGAAAGGTCTGCGTGAGGAAATCCAGTCGGGCGACGTCATCGACACCCTGATCCAGATGGAGCCTATGGACTTGGTATTCTCAAAAGGTCAGCAAGAGACGCTCACCTCGTCGGAGTTACGCCAATACATCACGAAGCAGACGGAGCGTGGTTCGAGCAATGTCGTGCAGTACGAAGTGGAATACCACAAACGTATAGCGACCTCGTTTGCCTCCTTTATCCTGACGATAATTGGTGTCAGCCTCTCCAGTCGTAAACGTAAGGGAGGTATGGGTCTTTACCTGGGTATCGGTCTGGCCCTCTCATTCTCTTATATCCTGCTGCAGACGGTCAGTGCCACCTTTGCCATCAATGCAGACACGCCACCTATCATCGCTGCATGGATACCTAACATCCTGTATATTTTCATCGCGTACTATTGTTATCGACAAGCACCGAACTAATGAAATTCGAAGAAACATATCTTAATGACAATATCCTCGATGCGCTTTATGACATGCATTTCGACGATATGACGCCCATTCAGGAACGTTGTATTCCTGAGATCCTCGATGGCTACGATGTGCTGGGAGTGGCTCAGACAGGTACTGGCAAGACTGCTGCCTATCTGCTGCCCATCCTCTCCATGCTCGACGACGGCGACTATCCCAAGGATGCCATCAATTGTGTCATCATGTCGCCCACCCGTGAGCTTGCCCAACAGATTGATCAGGCCATGCAGGGCTTTGGCTATTACCTCGACGACGTATCGTCGGTAGCTGTCTATGGCGGCAATGATGGTGGGCGCTATGAGCAGGAACTGCGAGGCATGCGCCTTGGAGCCGATGTGCTCATCGCCACCCCAGGTCGTCTGCTCAGTCACATGAAGGTTGGCAACCTCGACCTCTCACGTTGCAGCTTCTTTGTGCTCGACGAGGCAGACCGTATGCTCGACATGGGTTTCATCGAGGATATCATGAAACTTGTGAGTGCGCTGCCTAAGTCTTGTCAGCGTATCATGTTCTCAGCAACCATGCCTCCGAAGATCCGTGAACTGGCAGTACAGTTGCTCCACGACCCTGTAGAAGTGAAGATTGCCGTATCCAAGCCGGCAGAGAAAATCCAGCAGAGTGCATACGTCTGCTACGATCCTCAGAAGCTGAAGATTATCAACCATATCTTCAAGCAGGGCGACCTCAAACGCGTGATTATCTTCTCTGGCAAGAAAGAGCGTGTCAAGGAGATAGCGCGTTCGCTGAAGTCGATGCACATCAACTGCGACCAGATGCACAGTGACCTCTCGCAACAGGAGCGCGACGAGGTGATGTATCGCTTCAAGGCAGGACTGACAGATGTACTCGTAGCAACAGACATTGTGGCCAGAGGTATCGACATCGACGATATTCTGACAGTCATCAACTACGATGTTCCCCACGACGCAGAAGACTATGTGCATCGTATCGGACGTACAGCCCGTGCCCAGCGCGATGGTGTGGCTGTCACCTTCGTCAGCGAGGCAGACATCTATCGTTTCCAGCAGATTGAGCATTTCCTTGGTAAGGAGGTAACGAAGAATCCACTGCCAGAAGGTATCGGTGAAGGGCCTGAATACACCAAGCGCGAGAAGAAACGTTCGAACACCCGTCGTCATGGCCGCTGGCATTCAAAAGGCAATGGCGCAAAGAATAACAAAAAAGGCAAGAAACAACATGTTGACAAGTCCAATCGCCAAAATCAATCTGGGGCTTAACGTCGTTGAGCGTCGCCCCGACGGTTATCACAATCTGGAAACCGTCTTCTACCCTGTGCCCATCTGCGATGCACTGGAGGTGTTCCCAATGGATTCTGAGTTCCCCTCAGAGTTTGACTGCGACCTGAAGGTGACGAACATCCATATTGATGGTGACGAGCAGCGTAATCTCGTCGTAAGAGCCTATAATATGCTGAAGCAAGACTTCCCTGCCCTGCCTCGCGTACATGCGCACCTCTATAAAGGCATCCCCACGCAGGCCGGTATGGGTGGAGGTTCGAGCGACTGTGGATTTATGATTACCCTGCTTAATCAGCAGTTCCAACTGGGGTTGAGCGATGAACAGATGATCCAGTATGCAGCCCGTCTGGGAGCCGATTGTGCATTCTTTATCCTCAATCGTCCCTGCTATGCAGAGGGTATTGGTGAGAAGCTACAGCCCATCAGTCTCAATCTCAGTGGCTGGTATCTCGCTGTAGTCCGTCCTGACATCCCTGTACCCACGAAGGAAGCTTTCTCGCTGATCGTTCCTCAACGCCCACCAAAGAACTGCCGCGACGTCGTCATGCAGCCCGTTGAGAATTGGCGCGATGGACTCACCAACGATTTCGAGAAGAGTGTCTTTGCACTCCATCCTGAGATTGGAGCCATCAAACAACGACTCTATGACCTGGGAGCTGCCTATGCTGCGATGTCGGGCTCTGGATCCTCGCTCTACGGTTTGTTCCGAGAGCCAGTCAGTCTTGATGAATTCAATGCCCCAGACACCTTCAAAACAATAATCCCACTCGATTGAGTGGGATTATCGTTGATTACTATTCGCTTTTACTGAATGCCGTCTTCGCGAAGTTTCTCTTGCCATTTCCAGGCACTCTTCAGCACCTCTTCAGTAGGCGTGTCTGCCTTCCAGCCCAACACCTTGTTGGCCTTGTCGACATTACCCCATACCTGCTCGATATCACCTTCGCGACGGGGTGCATACTCCCAGTTCACCTTCACACCCGTAGCCTTCTCGAAGCCCTCAACCACCTCGAGCGTGGAGAGTCCCTTACCAGTACCAATGTTGAAGATCTCTACAGGGTCAGTCTCTGGCTTGTCGAGTACACGCTCCATAGCCTTCACGTGAGCCTTTGCAAGATCCACGACATAGATATAGTCACGGATACAGGTCTTGTCAGGTGTGTTATAATCGTGTCCGAAGATCTTCAGTTGTTTACGGATACCCATAGCGGTCTGAGTCACAAACGGGATGAGGTTCATGGGAACGCCGTTGGGGAGTTCGCCAATCAGTGCAGTGGGATGTGCTCCGATGGGGTTGAAGTATCTCAGGATAATACTCTTGATAGGCGCACCAGAGTGGATGTAGTCCTGGATAATCTCCTCATTAATCTGCTTGGTGTTGCCGTAGGGGCTCAATGCCTTCTGGATAGGCGCATTCTCCGTCACGGGCAGATTCTCTGCTGAGGGCTGACCGTATACAGTACAACTCGACGAGAAGATGATACCCTTCACGTCATATTTCGGCATCAGCTCCAGAAGATTGATCAGGCTTGTCAGGTTGTTACGATAGTACATCAGTGGCTTCTCCACACTCTCGCCTACAGCCTTCGAGGCTGCGAAGTGGATAATACCCTCTATCTTAGGATACTTCTTGAATATGCCCTCCAATGCCTCCATATCGCAGCAGTCCACCTTCTCGAATGCAGGACGAATGCCCGTAATCTTCTCGATGCCGTCAACGACGTTAGCATTAGAGTTCGACAGATTGTCGATAATCACAACCTCATAGCCTGCTTCCTGCAGCTCAACGGTCGTATGGCTTCCGATGAAGCCTGTACCACCAGTCACCAAAATTGTCTGTTTCATATTTGTTATATTAATAATAAATTAGTCGAGTCCAAAGAGAACCTTCAGTCCACCGTCGACACCAGAGAAGCCCATGAAGGCAAGACTGAGAAGTCCGGCAGAGAGCATCACGATGGCCATACCCTGCATGCCCTTGGGAATCTTGACGAGCTCAAGCTGCTCACGCATACCGGCAAAGACCGTCAGCGCAAGTCCGAAGCCAATCGCTGTAGAGAAAGCGTAAACGACAGACTGTAGCAGGTCGTAATCTTTCTGGATACAAAGAATGGCAACGCCGAGCACAGCACAGTTCGTGGTGATCAGTGGCAGGAAGATGCCCAGTGCCTGATAAAGGGCTGGCGATACCTTCTTGAGTACGATCTCTACCATCTGAACCAAAGAGGCGATGACAAGGATGAATGCAATCGTCTGCAGATACTGCAGTCCGAAGGCATCGAGTACGTATTTCTGAACGAGCCAGGTGACAATCGTAGCCAGTGTGAGCACAAAGGCAACGGCAGCCGACATACCCAGCGAAGTGTCAATCTTCTTTGATACGCCAAGGAACGGACAAATGCCGAGGAACTGTGACAACACGATGTTGTTCACAAAGATGGCGCTAATGAAAATCAGTATATATTCCATAATTTATGCCTTTCTAAGTTTATTGACGATAGCAATCAGGAAGCCGAGGGTGATGAATGCACCTGGAGGCAGCACGAAGAGCAGGATATTATAGGTCTCTGGCAGCAGCGTGAGTCCGAAGACAGAGCCATTGCCCAACAACTCGCGACAGATACCCAGCAGCGTCAGTCCGAGGGTGAATCCAAGGCCGATACCGATTCCATCAAAGAGAGAGGCTATAGGCGACTGCTTGGCTGCGAAGGCTTCTGCACGTCCGAGGATAATACAGTTGACCACAATCAGTGGGATAAACAATCCGAGGGCTGCGTCGATGTCTGGCAAGTAAGCCTTGATCACCATCTGCAAGATCGTCACGAAAGCAGCAATCACCACGATGAAGACTGGAATTCGCACCTTATCAGGAGTGATGGATTTCAAGCACGAGATCACAACGTTGGTACAGATGAGCACAGCCATTGTGGCGAGGCCCATCGACATACCGTTGATGGCAGAGGTGGTCGTGGCCAGCGTAGGACACATACCGAGCATCAGGACGAACGTTGGGTTCTCCTTGACGATGCCATTCTTGATAATCTGTATTGCATTCATAGTTTATTCCTCCTTCTTTACTTGTTTTGTGGCACCTGTCTCTGCATCTGCAACGGGTGCTACCTTGTAAGCGTTATAAGCATTGTTCACTGCAAGCAGGAAAGCACGACTGGTAATCGTTGAAGCCGTGATGGCATCAACCTGTCCACCGTCCTTCGATACGGTAAGAGGCTCTGCTGGCGACTTTCCGATGATGTCACCCTTTTCTCCCTTCTGGAACCACTTGTCTGCTTTAGCACCAAGTCCTGGGGTCTCAGCATGTTCGAGCAGCGTATAGCCCAGGATCTTGCCCTCGGGATCGAAACCTACGAGCACTTTCAGATCACCACCGAAACCACCGGTAGTGCTCTCAACGGCTGCACCCAGACTCTTTCCCTGAGCATCTTGCGTCTGATAGATAATATAGGTAAGTTCCTTCCCCTTGGCATCGTTCTGCTTCACGGTGTCGGTCTTGGCGACTGTGATATCGCTGACACACATCACCGTCTTGATACCATCAGCCAGTGCTTTTGCCTTCTGGTCGTTAATCGGACCTTCTGTCAGGTGGTTCACATACGCCAGGATACCACCCATGATGACTGCTACTCCTGTGAGCACCAGCACCATATTCGTCAAAGATGATTCTAACTTCTTCATAATCTCTTCATTCTTAACTCTTAATTATTTAGAAGTCGGCACTTCACCGAAGCGCTTAGGTTTCACATAATTATTAATAAGAGGTGTGAACGCATTCATGATAAGAATGGCGAACGACATACCTTCTGGATAGGCACCCCAGTTACGGATGACGATCGTCAGCACACCAATGCAGACACCATAGATGATCTGCCCCTTGGGTGTCATTGGAGAAGTGACATAATCCGTAGCCATGAAGATGGCACCCAGCATCAGACCTCCAGACAGCAGAACGACTACAGGATCTGCATAGATGGGGTTAGCCAGATGGAGCAGAGAACTGAGTACGAAAACGGTACCGAGAATGCTGACTGGTATATGCCAAGTGATGATTTTACGCCAGAGCATGAAAACCAAGCCCAGAATCAGAGCCAGGTCGCAGACCTCACCGATTGCTCCTGCGCCTCCATTGAGCGACAGGTCGGAGAAGAGCAACGAGAAAGCATCAGGTATCTGAGCGAGCATATCCACGTTACCCTCTTTAATAGCCTGCTGCATCAGTGCCAACGGTGTGGCACCTGTCTCAGCATCCGTATACTGGAACCACTGTCCTGGCAAGGGCCATGAGGTCATCTGTGCAGGAAAAGCCACCAGAAGTGCACAACGTCCCACCAGTGCAGGATTGAAGATGTTATGTCCCAGACCGCCAAACGTCATCTTGGCTACACCGATGGCAAAGAGCGCACCAATGAGGATGATCCAGACGGGGAGGTTCGACGGAAGGTTCATACCAAGCAGCAAACCAGTCAGAGCTGCAGAACCATCGAGAATGGTGTTCCTCTCATTCTTGAGGATATATTTGTTGATAGCCCACTCAAAGAAGACGCAGGCTGCCACACTCGTCAGACATACGATGACGGACCCAAGACCGAAGAAGTAGAACGACACGAGCAGTGCAGGCATCAGGGCGATGATCACACCATACATGTTGCGCTCTACGGTATCTGTTCCGTGTGCGTGTGGCGATAATGATACAATTAATTTTCCCATATCATTTTTACCTTTTTACTATTTTACCTTTTTACTTTTTTGCTGCTCTTGCACGTATAATGCCCATAACAGTGGTCTTTCCCTGGCGGATATTGTCGAGCAAAGGACGGTGGGCAGGACAGGTGAACTGACATGAGCCACACTCGATACAACTGACAATATCCTCACGCTCAGCGCGCTCCCAGTTCTTGACATCTGAGAGCTTGGCAAGCAGATAAGGCTCAAGTCCCATCGGACAGACACCTACACACTTGGCACAGCGAATACATGCTTGGGGCTCCTTGCGACGGGCTTCTTCATCAGAGATGATGGTCACAGAGTTGGTTCCCTTACAGATGGGAACCTCTGTTGAAGTAAGGGCCTTACCCATCATCGGGCCACCAGCCAGCAACTTATTGTCGCCCTCAGGCATACCACCACAGGCATCGATCAATTCCTGCATAGGTGTTCCCATACGGACGAGGAAGTTACCTGGATTCTGGAGTTTCTTTCCTGTCACAGTGGTGTAACGCTCGAAAAGTGGCTTATTCTTCATCACGGCCTCATAGACGGCAAAAGCAGTACCTACATTCTGAACGATTGCACCCACATTCACTGGGATGGCAGGAGGAGCAGGCACCTGACGACGGATGACAGCATCCACGAGCTGTTTCTCACCACCCTGAGGGTAACGTTGCATCAGGGGAACTACCTCTACATTGTAGGCAGAGCCGCCAAACTTCTCTGCGCACTTCTTGGTGAGCAGTTCGATGGCTGGCATCTTATTCGTCTCGATACCGATATAACCTGTTGTCACCTTAGCACCCTTCATCAGCAGTTCGAGACCCACGAGGATCTCATCTGCATGCTCCATCATCAGACGATAGTCGGCTGTGATATAAGGCTCGCACTCAACGGCATTGATAATCACGCACTCGGCCTTTGCTGTTGGCGGTGGTGTCAACTTGATGAAAGTGGGGAAACATGCGCCACCCATACCAACGACACCAGCGTTTTTGATGCGATTCACAATCTCTTCTGGCGTCAGTTCTGGGTGAGCTTCTACCGTTTCCAGCTTATCTGAACGATCGATATTATTTTCCCAGTCATCACCATTCACCGTAATATAGATAGCAGGCACCTCCAGCCTCGGCAATCATCGTACCCACCTTCACTCTGTCACCCTTCTGAACGACGGGCTTGGCAGGAGCACCGATGTGCTGGCTCAATGGGAAGATAGCCTGTTTGGGAATTGCTGCCACCTGCGTCCTTGCTTCGTGTGTCAGCTTGTTCTCCTCGGGGTGTATACCACCTATTCTAAATGTTCTGATATTCATAACGAAGGTCTCCTTTCTTATTTTAGTGAAATAGAAGAATCTGTATCCAGGAAAGCACCACTGGAAGGTTTCTTCTCAACGGGTTTCTGCTCAACTGGTGCCTTTGGCTTTTCAACGGGCTTCGGAGCTTCTTTCGGTTTCTCAGCAGGAGCTGGCTTTTCTGCAGGTGCTGGCTTCGGAGCTGCAGGCTCTTTGGGCTTTGGAGCAGGTGCTGGCGTGGGGAAATTGACATCGCGAATTGCCTTCTTAGGACAAGTGGTGACGCACTTACGACACAGACGGCACTTCTCAAAGTCGATATATGCCAGATTGTTCTCAACGGTGATGGCACCAAAGTTACATTCCTTCTCGCACTTGCCACAACCAATACAGCTGACGGCACAAGCCTTCATGGCTACAGGCCCCTTGTCCTTGTTGACACAAGAGACATAGACTCTCCTACCCTTCGGGCCTTTCTTGCGGAGCTCGATGATGTTACGCGGACAAGCCTTCACACAGGCACCACAAGAGGTACACTTGTCTTCATCAACCTCAGGAATACCCGTCTCAGGATTGACCTTGATGGCATCAAACTGGCAGGCAGCCTCACAATCGCCACAACCTAAACAGCCGAAGCCACAGGCAGTCTCACCTGCACCACAGGCATGCATGGCAGCACAGGTGCGCAGACCTGAATACTCTGCAATGCGAGGACGATGCTCGCAAGTGCCGTTACATCTCACTACGGCCACCATCGGCTCTGTGTTGGCTATTGCCATACCAAGCAGATCGGCCACCTTTCCCATAGTCTCAGCACCGCCTACAGGACAAAGGAGTCCATCAAGGCTTCCTGCATCAGCCCCTTTCACGAGGGCATCAGCCATACCACTACATCCTGGGAATCCACATCCACCGCAATTGGCACCTGGCAGCAACTCGCTGACCTGAGCAATACGGGGATCTTCATAGACAGCGAACTTCTTGGAGGCGGCAAACAGCACAACAGCTGCTATCAGACCGATAGCTCCTAAGACAATCACTGCAATCAAGATGAAATTCATAATGCTTTGATATTGTTTTAGTTTGTTATTAATGAATTATTCGATATAAAATGACAACTGCTCGCGGATACGACTACGGAAGAGGTAAAGCACGAAATAGTAAGGTACCAGTGCCAACAGACCACTAAGAGCAGCAACACCTTCATTGCCTGTGACACGAAGCACAAGCACGAGCACACCCACAAGTACCAGAAACGGCACCCCGAAACCCAGAAGCAGCGCCTTGTTGGCTACATCACGCGATGCACAGACCACAACCTCCTGCCCTAAGGAATAACCAGCTGTGTGGTCGGTAAACACCTCGACAATCTTCTCTTTCGACTCTGACGCATTGCAATGGCCTGCTATCTTACAGGCTGCACAGGCCGATGTCTGAAGAATGCGAACCTTTACACACCCCTCGGCGATGGATTCGATGATTCCTGAATGACTTATCTTAGTATGCACCTTGCAAAGGTACGACATTTTTAATAATTATAACGTAGAAATTAAGTATTTTTTGAAAAAATAATCGTAATCGTTTGCAATTTCCAATGATTTTTTATACTTTTGTCGCGCATAACAACTTATCAAAGATGAAAGCAACCGAACAAACACTCCAGCAAATCGAACGTGCGATTCGTAAAGTATCCGAGAAATTCCCTCCTCAGACGGAAGCCTCAGTCATGACAGATATTCACCTGCGAGTAACGCAGGATACGGGCGAACTGATGGCGTTCAACGATGATGATGTGGAACTGAATCGCTGTATCGTAGAAGATTGGATTGACAACAAGGACGACAATTTCTATGAGGAAATTGTGCCTGTGTTCAGGAAGTGTCTCGAGAAGATGAAGGATACCATCGATAATATGTCGATTCTGAAACCCTTCTCATTCGTGCTTGAGGACGATGATAAGGAGTCGTTGGCAGAACTTTATATCGTTGACGATGAGACCGTCATCATAGACCCTGATCTGATGGAGGGTCTTGACGACGATCTGAATGATTTCCTTAATACATTGCTGAAGGATTGATCACACCTGTAGGTTCGAACTCCTGACTACGCTGAAGGACAAACTTACGGGCTTCATCGATGGCATAGACCTCTTCCAGTCGTGCCTTGTTCGTCTTGCCCGAATAGTCGAGCAGATGTATCTCGTAGTCGCTCGTAATCGAGAAGTATTGGATGAAATTCTCAGGATTGATGTCCGCGTCGGATTCATCCTCTATGGCATAGAGACAGAGCTTGTCGACGGGAATATACTCATCATCAAGGCTGTAGAGCCATAGTGAGTACTTATGTTCCACCTCGTCGGCTGCCAGCAGGAGCAGACGGGCACCTACGGACTCAGGCAGTGTGATGGCCTTAGGCGAGTGACCCTCGAAGTCAAGATACGACGCGATCTCCTTGGGCACAGGCTTGAAACTCGGCAGGAAGTTCACATAGTCCTCCGTATAGCTGATGGGCAGCGTCTGGATATCGAGACTGTCATAGAATTGCTTCAGGGGATTATCCGAGTCCTCCAGATTGATACCCTGCAGCGCCAGTTTCTCTTTAATCTCCAGCGCCTTCACACTGTCAAGCTTATGGGCCAGTTCCTCAGGCGACATCTTATGGTTACCTCCACCTCCACATGTGCATAGCAGTAAGGCTGCAACCATTCCTCCTAACCATTTGTATTTCATACTTTTACAGTTTGATTTTCTTCTTCACTGCCTTGCTCTCGTTCTGCAGACGGTCGAGCGCTGTCACGACGTATACCCACTTCTCCTTGCCGTCGACATAGGGCAGCTTGTAGAAGGGCTGTGTGGTGATGGCGCAGATCTTTGAAGGATCATTGGTGTCGATTTTCTCTTTGGCTCCAAAACGATAGACCACATATTTCACAGCCTGATCGTTCCAGTCATCTCCCTTTGGAGCTGTCCAGAAGAGCACGTATCCATCACTGGTCCAGATGGGCTTCATCTTGCGTACTTTCCCTGGTGCCTTGTCGTCGATGAAGGGCATAGCGGGCTGCAGAGCTGGATAGCGCCAATAGGTCTGACGCAGAGAAGTGCCGTAGTTACCCACATTGTCAACGACAGCCTTAGCATACCAGAGCACAGAGCCTTGAACGTTGGGCAACTGTTGATGCAATGCCATTTTCGCTGAGAGCTGGTGGACATTGGGATTCTTGGGGTCGCGATACTTCACGGTGCGCTCCACATCCTCACCAATCACCAGCGGACGAGCACTTGCATACTGGTTCCACCAGTGGATCAGGGTGTCGTAATCAGCAGCCTTGTTGCCTATCTCCCAATAGATCTGAGGTACGCAGTAGTCGAGCCAGCCATTATTGACCCACAGGAGGATGTCGGCATAAAGGTCGTCGTAGTTCTGCAGACCATTGGTATTGCTGCCTATCTCAGAATTGCGCTTATTGCGATAGATGCCAAAGGGCGAGATACCCACCTTCACCCAAGGCTTGGCTGCATGGACGGTTTTATAGAACTGTTCGATAAAGAGGTTCACGTTGTAACGACGCCAGTCATTCTGGTTCTTCAGACCATTTGAGTTGTCGTAGAAGAGCTCGTCGTCAGGGATGCCCTCTCCCTTCACGGGGTAAGGATAGAAATAATCGTCCATGTGAATACCGTCGACATCGTAGCGGGTGACGATATCCTTGGCCACCTCACAGATGTAGTCGCGATTCTCTGCAATGCCTGGGTTCAGGATAAACAGTTCGTCGTAGGCGAAGCAGTTCATGGGCTTGCGCACACTGATATGGTTGGATGCCAGCATTTTGGTGCCCTTTGTCTTGGCACGATAGGGATTGATCCAGGCATGCAGCTCCATCCCACGCTTGTGGCACTCTTCAATCATCCATTTCAGGGGATCCCAGTAGGGACTTGGTGCCTTACCTTGCTGTCCGGTCAGGAAACGGCTCCATGGTTCGAGCTTACTTTCATAGAGGGCATCGCACTCAGGGCGAACCTGGAAGATGATCACATTCACTCCGTCTCGCTGCAACTCGTTGAGCTGATAGGTCAGTGTCTGCTGCATCTTCACTGTCCCAATTCCCTGGAACTGTCCGTTAACACACTGGATCCACGCGCCGCGCATCTCCCTCTTCTGTTGTGCGCCCACTGCCACCGCGAGCATCAGCGCCACTGTCAATAATATAGTCTTCTTCATCTTCAGAATAAATTTTCCTTATGTTTCCTGGCTTCATCAAGCGATACCAGAGCCTGTTGCTGCTGTTGATAGTCATCACGCAGATGCTGGTATTTCTTGGCCAGTTCTTGTTCCATCAGTTTCTCGTCGTTCATCAGACGGGCTGCTACGAGCGCATTCTGCGAGGCATCCTTCAACCACACCACAGCTCCTTCATAGACGGGTGCAATCTTCAGGGCCACATGCAGTTCGCTGGTGGTAGCTCCTCCTATCATGATAGGGATATTCAGGTGGGCACGCTGCAACTCCTTTGCCACATTGACCATCTCCTCCAGACTGGGTGTAATCAGCCCACTGAGTCCGATGATGTCCACATGTTCCTCTTGGGCCTTGCGCACAATCTGCTCTGCAGGCACCATCACGCCCATATCGATAATCTCATACCCGTTGCAGGCCATCACGACGCCCACAATATTCTTTCCGATATCATGCACATCGCCTTTCACGGTTGCCAGCAGCACCTTTCCTGCACTCTTGGCGCCCTCTGCCTTCTCTGCCTCGATATAAGGCTGAAGGATGCCCACGGCCTGTTTCATCGTACGGGCTGTCTTCACCACCTGGGGCAGGAACATCTTGCCTTCACCGAAGAGCTGTCCCACTTTGTTCATACCTGCCATTAGCGGACCTTCGATGATATCCACAGCATGTGGGTATTTTCGGAGTGCTTCCTGCAAATCTTCTTCCAAATGGTCACCTATCCCTTTAATAAGCGCATGCGAAAGGCGTTCTTCGACAGCTCCAGACCGCTCCGCCACAGAACTATTCTCATTCCACATTCCACCTTCCACATTCCTCGAATTATCCTTCCTCGAATTTTCTTCAACCAGAATCTCTTCCGCCAAAGCAATCAAATGCTCTGCAGCATCGCTGCGACGATTCAGGATGACATCTTCGATAATCTCCAGCTGTGCTTGAGGTATATCGGCGTATGTCTCTTTGGTCGAGGGATTTACGATTCCGAAGTCCATGCCTTCCTTAATGGCATGATAGAGGAATACAGCATGCATCGCCTCACGGATATAGTTGTTGCCTCTGAATGAAAAACTCAGGTTGCTCACACCTCCGCTGATATGAGCGCCAGGCAGATGCTTCTTGATCCAGCCCGTCGCACGGATGAAGTCAGCAGCATAACTGTCGTGCTCCTCCATACCTGTGGCCACAGCCAGCACATTGGGGTCGAAGATGATATCAAGCGGATTCATACCCACCTGCTCGGTAAGCAGCTTGTAGGCTCTCTCTGCAATCTCGATTCTGCGCTCATAGCTCGTGGCCTGACCCTGCTCGTCGAAACACATCACGACGACTGCTGCGCCATAGCGTTTCACGTCGCGGGCATGCTCCAGGAACTTTTCTTCGCCTTCTTTCAGCGAGATAGAGTTGACGATGCTCTTGCCCTGCACGCACTTCAGTCCTGCCACAATCACCTCCCAGTCTGAGGAGTCGATCATCACGGGCACTTTGGCTATATCTGGCTCTGCAGCAATCATGTTGAGGAAGGTCACCATCTCCGACTTGGCGTCGAGCAGACCGTCGTCCATGTTGATATCTATCACGAGGGCACCATCTGCCACCTGCTTACGGGCGATACTGATGGCCTCGTCGTAATTCTTTTCCTTGATTAGTCGGAGGAACTTTCTCGAACCTGCCACATTGCAGCGCTCGCCTACGTTGACGAACTGCACCTCAGGCGACACGTCGAGCAGCTCGAGTCCTGAGAGCCACATCGACTGGGGCTTCTCCACTGGCACGTGGGGCTGCTTGCCCACCACCAGAGGCTGATAGGCTGCGATAAACGTCTCGTCTGTACCACAGCAGCCACCGATGATATTCACCATACCCTCATCGACGATTTCTCCCATCTTGGGTGCCATCGTCTCGGCGGTTTCGTCGTAGAGTCCCAGCGAGTTAGGCAGTCCGGCATTCGGATATGCCGTGATATAATAAGGTGCCTTGCGAGCCAGTTCCCTGAGGAAAGGCTTCATCTGGGTGGCACCAAACGAGCAGTTCAGTCCCAGTGAGAAGATGTCGTATGTGCTGATGCTGGCAAGGAAGGCATCGAGCGTCTGACCGCTCAACGTGCGACCAGCCAGATCGCTGACAGTCACAGAGAGCATAATGGGCAGTTTGACACCTCTTCGCTCCATCACCCGGGTAACGGCATCGATGGCAGCCTTTGCATTGAGCGTATCGAAGATGGTCTCGATGAGCAAAGCGTCTACCCCACCCTCAACCAAGGCGTCTGCCTGTTCTTCATAGGCCTCGCGCAGCTGGTCGTAGGTCAGGTCACGGGCTGCAGGGTTAGTCACATCGGGCGACATCGAACAGGTCTTGTTTGTTGGTCCCATAGAACCAGCCACAAAGCGTGGCTTGTCTGCTGTCGAGTAGCGATCAGCCACCTTGCGGGCAATCCTGGCACCTGCGAGTGCCATATCCCAGGCTGCATCTTCCAACTGGTAGTCTGCCTGTGATATACGCTGGCTGCTGAATGTATTGGTTGCAATAATGTCTGCGCCAGCCTCAAGATACAGTCGGTGGATGTCCTCTATCACGTCAGGACGCGTCAGCGAGAGAATGTCGTTATTGCCCTTCAGCTGTCCAGCCACATGTGTAAAACGGTCTCCACGGAAGTCAGCCTCCGTAAGACCGTAAGTCTGTATCTTCGTACCCATCGCTCCATCGAGGACGAGTATCCTCTCTTTGATAATATCGTTAAGCCTATTTTTCACCTTTCACTTTTCACTTTACACTCCTCACTTCTCACTCCTCACTTCTCACTTCTCACTTCTTCCACACTTTCATCGCCCTGTCCATTTCACGGCGATCCTCTTTCTCTTTGAGAGTCTGACGCTTGTCAAACTCCTTCTTACCCTTACAGAGCGCGATATCCATCTTTGCACGACCTTTGTCGTCGATGAATATCAGCAGGGGGACAATGGTGTAGCCCGTCTGCTTCGTGGCACTCTCCAGACTACGTATCTCCTTCTTTGTAAGCAACAGCTTGCGGTCGCGCTTCATCTCGTGGTTGTTGTACGAACCATAGAAATATGGACTCACACTCATGCCCTTCACCCACATCTCACCGTTGATGATCGTGCAGTAAGTGTCCACCAGACTGGCCTTTCCCAGTCGGATGCTCTTGATCTCAGTACCCGTCAGTACGATGCCTGCCGTGTAGGTCTCAATAAAGAAGTATTCAAACGATGCCTTCTTATTGCGTATCTGTATAGGACTTTTTTTCCTAAGTTGTTCCTCTGTCTTATTCAAAGCTTAATCTTTAATAATGGTTGCAAAACGTTCAATATGATCGTCCACGTAGTGGGCAATATCCTCCGTCCAGGCCTCTTCGTTCTCGATAAACTGATCGTCCATCGTCTCGAAGTCGGGGAACTGCTCGAAGAGAGCCATAAACTCCTCATCACTCAGTTCGCGCTCTATCTCCTCACGGTGCTTCAGCCAGAGGGTGTGGGCTTCGTAGATGAACTTCGAGGGCTCACGCAGTCCCCACTGGCGCAGGGCCTTGGCAAAGGGGTTCTTGAAGATGAAGGGACCATAGCCGTTATAGATCAGCTGGACGAAGCCGCCGTCCATCAGCTCCTCGTGCAGGATGTCCCATGAGAGCAGCGTCAGCTGGTCGCTGTTCAACTCACCCATGTTCTCTGCCGTCAGTTCTCCACCGATGGCATCATAGATGGCCTTCGTAAACACACCCAGGAATTCATCCATTCCCTCCATTGCCGCCTGCTGCAGGTCGGCATCCTTCACTATCACTTCCTTCATTCCTCTAAACTCTAAATATATCCGTCAACTGTAAACCGTCAACTGTAAACCGTAAACTGTAAACCGTAAACTGTAAACCGTAAACTGTAAACCGTAAACTAAATAAGCTCATACGGCCCCGAAGGCAACGTACGCCTGAGAACCTCCAGCTCTACATCCTTGCCTGGTATCACCCCATGGCTGCGCAGGATGGTCTCCACCGTCTTGCGAGCCAGCTCAGGATGATTGTTCTCCTCGCTGAGATGACAGAGCCAGACGTGGCGCAGATGTTCCGACATGTGCTCTGCCAGCGCTTTGCCACAGTCTTCATTCGACAGATGCCCGCTCTTGCTGGCAATGCGCTTCTTCAGATACGCAGGATAAGGACCGCCCTTCAGCATCTCCAAATCGTGGTTGGCCTCGATCACCAGATAATTGGCATTGGCGATAGCCTCATAGCACTCCTCGGTGATACTGCCGGCATCGGTGATAATCACGAAACAGACATCTCCTACCCTGACCTCATAGCCCACATTCTCACTGGAATCATGGGGCACGGCGAATGGCTTGATGACGAAATCACCCAGATTCAGCTGCAGTCCTGGCACAATGGTCACCTTCAGATCTGGTGCCACCTTCCGCGTGATGCAGTAGTTCGATTCGATACCCATGTGTACGAGCTTGGTGGCATAGACGGGTACCTTGTAGTCATGACTGAAGGAGCCCACCGACTTGATGTGGTCAGTATGATCGTGAGTGATCAGCACATGATTCACCTTATTCAGGTCTACGCCGTAGTCCCTGCATTGCTTCTTCAGTGTACGGATACCCACACCTATATCTATGATGAGTGCGTCAGTTGCGGTGGCAAGATAGTAACAGTTTCCACTGCTCCCGCTTCCGAACGATATAAACTTCAACATCCTATTTTATAATTTTCGTGCAAAATTACGAAAAAACGAGCAAAACACCAAATAAATTTCGTTTTTTTACCTTTTTACCCCTTTTACCCTTGTAAATTTAGAACGGCATTCCTACAGCAAAATGGAAAGCCAGATCTCTGCTCAATCGAGGATGCAACAGCGGGAAATGGTCTTCTTCCTCCGTCTTGTAAGCAGGGTTGATGGCCTTCATACCGAGGTCGAAACGTAAGATAAAATAGTCGAAATTCAGGCGCAGACCCAAACCATAGCTGAAGGCGATATCATCAAGGAAACTGCTGATTTTGAACTGTCCACCAGGCTGATCCTTATAGTCTCTGAGCGTCCAGATATTTCCTGCATCGACGAACAAGGCTCCTGCAAACTTCCAAAAGAGGTGTGTGCGATACTCCAGATTCAGGTCGAGCTTCAGGTCACCCGTCTGCGTGATGAAGTTGATACGTCCGTCTTTATCCTTGTACCTTCCTGGCCCCAGACTTCTCACGCTCCAGCCTCGCACACTGTTCGCTCCTCCCGAGAAATAGCGCTTCTCGAAGGGCAGGATGCTGCTGTTGCCGTATGGATAGGCGATGCCGAGTCCGAAGTGGAACACCAGCTGGTCGCGGTTCTGCCTGCCCAGCAGCTGCCTGGTAAACTCGAAGTCGCCCTTCACATACTGGGCATAGGCGATGCCGAAGAGCATGAACTGGCCTTCCTCATTCTTCTCAGCGCTGAAGATGTGCGACGAGAGGTTCAGCAGGTTACCAGCCGTCTCCACGTTCGTCTTCAGCGCATAGCGGCCGTTGTTGTAGGTATAGCCGAAACCCATCTTCATGATGAAGAGGTCCTCGTAGTTATAGCGGAGGATGGCGTTCGAGTTCGTGTCGTCGTCCAGATACTCCTTCTTGAAGGTCTCACTGATCCAGGGCATGAACACATAGTTCAGGTCTATCAGGTCGATACGATAACTGTCATGATGGTTCTGGGGTCGCCAGTTATATCGCCACACACCAGAGAGCACACGACGGTGGAACTCAGGGCGATCCTGCGAGTCGAAGGTCACCGACACCTCACTCGTGGCGATGATCCTGCGACGAATGTCATTGTTGAGGAAGGGCACGATGAATCGTGGGAACGACAGCCTGCTCTCGATACTGTATTCGATGAAGTCCTGATTCTTGTAGCCCTCCAGCCCCTTGATGGCCTCATAGGCTCCACGCAGCTGCACGCTGAACGTCTCGGACCCTCTGAAGAGATTGCGGTTCTGATAGGTCAGCGAGGCTGCAGCGCCCAGGTCGCCGGCAGTGTTCGTCCCTTCTGGCTGGAAACTAATGGTCGAGGGTTTGTTGGTCTGAATCAGTATGCGCGAGTCGAGCAGCGTCGTGTCAGGCACCGTCTCGAAGCTGATGTTGGTATACCTTACGGCTCCCAGTCGCCCGAAGTGGTTATACGTGTTCTGCAGGTCGCTGGCCGAATAGGGCTTGCCCACTTCGAGGAAGGTGTTCTCCTCGAGCACATGCCTTCTCAGGTGGATGGTCGAGTCGCCTGGCGTACCGCTCTCATAAGTGATGTTCCTGATGTCGTAGTGCGAGTGCAGCGTGTCCTTTCCGTCTCTGGTGTAATACGGGTGGAGTATCAGCTTCACGTCCACCGTCTTCTCTTCGTCGTGCCTGTGGGCTTTATAGGTGACGAACTCCTTATGGAAACGGAAGTAGCCGCGATCCTGAAGATAGGAGGTGATCTCTTGTCGCTCACTGTTCAGCGCGTCCACACTGAACCTGTCGCCTATTCTGATCTTCGACCGCTTGTCCTTCAGCAGACGGGCTATCACCGAGTCGTTGATCTCCTCGTCGAAATCGCCCACGTAGTAAGGATCTTTCGGATGCAGCACGTAGTAGGTAGTCACCTTCTTGCCCTTCTTGTCGACGAACAGTTCTACATCCGCGTCGAGATAGCCCTTGTTGTGGAGAGCCAGCCTCAGGTCGTCGCAGGTCTGCCTCGCCAGCAGCGAGTCGTAGACCACTGGTGCCTCGCCCATGCTCCTCAGCGTGCGGTTGATCCACGAGCTGTCCTTGCCTGCCATCGCATACAAGCCCAGCGGCAACTTTACGGCCGAGAACCAACGGGCATTGCCTTTCTGACGGACATAGCTCTGCAGCTTCGAGGTGTTGATGTCCTTATATTTCCCATCGGCCACCACCCTCGCCTTGTCGAGCATATACGCGTCCTCTGGCAGATCACGCGTAGCCGAACAACCCGCCAGCAGCAGTGCACCTGTCAGCAGTATGGAGTATGGTCTGATAAACCTTTTCTTCATTTCATTTGCAAAATTACGAATTTATTTGTATTTTTGCATCGGAATTAACGACTTTTTTGAAAATGATCAGTAAAAACCAGCTCAAATACATCCGACAGCTCGAACAGAAGAAGTATCGCCGTCGCGAGGGCGTCTTCGTGGCCGAGGGGACGAAAGTCGTGGGCGACCTCCTCCAGCGCTACCGTCCAGAGGCTGTTTTCGCTACCGCCGACTGGCAGGCTCCTGCTGGCATCACCCCCCAGCTCGTCACCGACGACGAACTGCGCCGCATCAGCTTCCTCCAGCACCCCCAGCAAGTCCTCGCCCTCTTCCCTCTCCCCGTAAACTGTAAACCGTCAACCGTAAACTGTAAACCGTCAACCCCAAACTCAGACCTCTCCCTCGCCCTTGATGGTGTGCAGGATCCAGGCAACTTAGGCACCATCATCCGCATTGCCGACTGGTTTGGCATCTCCACCATCATCTGCAGCGAAGATACTGTCGATGCCTGGAATCCGAAGGTCGTACAAGCCACGATGGGCAGCATTGCGCGCGTGAACATTATTTATTTAAATCTTCCCGATTTCCTCGACACACTCCCTGCCGACTTCCCCGTCTACGGCACCTTCCTCGACGGCGACAACATCTACACCCAAGAGCTCACCCCCAACGGACTGATCATCATGGGCAACGAGGGCAACGGCATCAGCGAAGCTGTCAGGAGTAAAGTAAACCGCCGACTGCTCATCCCCGATTTCCATCAGGGACCCACCGCCGACAGTCTCAACGTCGCCATAGCCACCGCCATCACCTGCTCCGAGTTCCGCCGCAGATAGAGCGTTACAAATTCACTTGAAAGTTTGGCTGTTTCATAATAAAAATGTACCTTTGCAGCCAGAACCAATTAACAATAATAGAAACAATGGATCAGCAGAATGCAATTTATGATGCGCGCGAGCTAGGTACGCCACGCATGATGATTCTTGGTGTACAACATTTGTTCGCCATGTTTGGAGCAACCGTACTTGTACCATTACTCACAGGCCTTGACGTATCTGTCACCCTGCTTTTTGCTGGTATCGGCACGTTGTTGTTTCATTTCATCTCCAAGTGGAATGTGCCCGCATTCCTTGGTTCTTCGTTTGCTTTCTTGGGCGGTTATGCCTCCGTCAAGGAGATGGGCGTGGCTCAGGGACTCTCCGAGACATTAGCCCTCGACTATGCCTGTCTGGGAGTGGCTTGTGCCGGACTGCTGTATTTTGTGATGGCAGGACTGATCAAGTCGTTTGGCATCCAGAAGATCCTCCACTTCTTCCCACCCGTAGTCACAGGCCCCATCGTCATCGCCATCGGTCTGGTGCTCTCAGGCTCTGCCATCGCCAATTGCCAAACCAACTGGCTGTTGGCTATCATCGCCATCGTCACCGTCATCACAGCGTCAGTTTGGGGCAAGGGCATCATCAAGATCATTCCTGTGCTTCTGGGAGTCTTGGTGTCATATATCATAGCAGCCTGTATGGGTGAGGTCGATTTCTCACCCCTTGGCCAAGCAGCATGGGTAGGTTTCCCCATCGCCAGAGACCGTACCGTACTGGCTGTGTTAGAAGATGCCAACACCACCCTCATGCTGTCGTCTATCCTGGCCATCATGCCTATTGCCTTTGCCACCATCATGGAGCACATTGGCGATATGTTTGCCATCAGTTCTACTGTAGGAAAAGACTTCCTGAACGAGCCTGGTCTGCACCGCACACTTTCCGGCGATGGCTTCGCCACAGCCCTTGCATCAGTATTTGGCGCTCCTGCCAATACCACCTATGGCGAGAACACAGGCGTGCTGAACCTTACGAAGGTATTCGATCCCAGGGTGATACGCATAGCAGCCTGTCTGGCCATCATTCTGGCCTTCTGTCCGAAGTTTGCCTGTCTGGTTCAGCTCATGCCGGCAGCCACCATCGGAGGTGTCAGCCTTATCCTGTATGGCATGATCTCAGCAGTAGGTGTGCGCAATCTGGTAGAAGAGAAAGTCGATCTGAAGAGCTCCCGCAATGTGTTTGTGGCAGCCCTCATCCTGGTGCTGGCCATTGGTGTAAAATATGGAGCCAACGACAACATCGCCATTGGCCCCATCCATCTGTCAGGACTTGCCATCGCAGCCCTTGTAGGTATCTTCCTCAACGCCATCATGCCCACCAAACTCGGCATGAAAGTCAAGTCATTCAAAGGCAAAGAGAAATCATAACCCGCTCTTTGAGCAAATCGCCGCCCCCAGCTCTGGCGCAGCCCTTGGGTCTGGCGCCAAAGTACAGTCGCTTGCGACTTTACTTCGGGGCCTGACCCCAGTGGGAAGGGCATTACTAAGTTTTAGGGACAGGCCCCGAAACTAAGTTTTAGGGCCTGACCCCAGAGTTAAGTTTTAGGCTCTCAGGAAGCTGATGCGACTGCGATTCTCCTTCGGCCTTACCGCGAAATGAAGCCAGCAGACGCTCCCATGCTGCTCCAAGAGCAATTCATCAAACTCCCGCTTGGTCCCATCAGCGATATCCAGCAGAATCGACGCATACCGTATCATCTGCTCTTTCCCCGCGCAACGGATATCCACCGCACACCCAGTCAAATGATTGGAGTTCGTAGCCCCGCCCGCCAACCTATTCACCTCCGGCGACCTATACCCCGAATTAATAACAATCGGCTCCTCATTCCACATTCCACCTTCCACATTCCACACATACAACCTATTATACCTCGCCCGCAGCTCCTCCAACCACCCGCAAACGCGGATCAGATTCTCAATCTCTACGTGCGAAGGAATATTCCCATCCTCAGTCACATACTTCGTCTTCGTCAACTCCCCCAACGAAAAATGTTGGGAGAGCTTCATTTGATTATTAACACTTACTTCTTTCATAAACTATAAACGATTTCCATATTTAACTTTATACTTTTCCGTCTTACAATAGCGACCGCTGACTTCATCAAAGGCGATGTGGCCTCGACACATCCAGCTACGAAGGGTTGATCCCCCATCACCTGTACGTCCTTGATTCTGACGCATCTGGTTATATTGCTCGAAGGTGAACTCGTCAGGTAGCAGTTCCAACATGTTCTGAGGTCCCGACTGACGCTGGATCTCCACCTCCTCGCGCAGTTCTTGTTCCAACTGCTGACCGAAATAGAGCATTTTGCACCAAAGGTTGTACTGCTGTGTCCATCTCACAAAATCAGCAATCTCCTTGCTCCATTTGTACTCATGAGCCACGTAGAGCACCATACCCTTCAACCAGGCAATCACATTAGCCCGATAACTGAGAACCAGATACGCATCACTCTCATAGAGCTTCGCTGCATCAAGATTCTCCTGTTTGATGTCGAGAGCCAATTTCTTGGCCTGAGGGCACTCTATGAGACCGCTGGCAGCCTCCAGGCGCTCGATATAAGGCTTCAGCTCCTGTGCAAACTGATGGTCGTAGATGCCCAAGATGGGAGCCTCGTCTTCTTCATCATCAGTGCGGATAATGGTCGACACATCCAGTCGGCTGACGGTTCCGTCATTCACCATCTTATAAAAGAATTTGCGGGCATTAGGCGGTGTGGTCGATGCATTGAAGTTCCACCTTAAGGGGGCAATGCCTGATACTGAATCAGCGCCGACACGCTCCTGACCAGCGAGACTGTTGTCAAAAGCCTTACGAATCAGCAACCCCACCTCGTCGACAGTTCCCTTTGACGTCACCTTCTTCAGTGCCTCTATCTCGTCAACACTTGTAAAGATAAATCGCTCTCCATTGTTATTGGCGTCCACAATACGCTGATTAAAAACGGCATCGGTCAGGTTATCGATCAACATCTGAATACAGATATCTGTTGGCCTAGGATCTTTCTTCTGCTTAGCGCCAGGATTCTTCTGTTTCCATTCAGCCTCACGCTGACGGTTGGGAAAGTCGCGCTGACGGATATCCTCCATGATGTACTCGATAGGCTTCTTGATGGTACCCTTACCGATCGACTGGCGCCCGATTAGGACGTTCATGAAGGTAGCCTCATGGTCTACGTTATCCCAATAGCGGAACTTCACGCCGTGCAGATGAGCACCCAGAGCCGGGAACACCGCATTAGCCACAGCGGCCTTATAGAACCAAGGCACGTTCTTGGTCAGCAGCCTGATTAGAGGGGGCAACTTCTTCGGCATCGGAGGCGGAGCGGTCATCGTACCGCCGCACGCCTTCACGCCCGATATTGTTTTCAGTGCCTGCAGTACCTGTTTCAGTCTGTAGGGCATACTCTTTCGGGGCTCCTTCAGAGCACTTTCGAGCGTCCTGTGATATTCTGCCAGCTCTTCCTGAGAACACCTCCACTCGCCCTTTTCGTCCTTCTTGGCCCAATAGTTAGGGATCACCGTTACCAGCTTCTCCATAGAGTAGCCGCAGATACTCCTCAGAGTCACTGCCAATTCGAAGGTCAGCACATTGCGGTCACCGTCTTCAGGCTCTTTCCCGTCGTTATACAGATCCCAGTATTTCTCGACGATATCTCTAAACAGCAAATCCTTGTACTTGGCCTCAGGGTCGTAGTCAGCATAGGAAGTCCGTGTTTTTTGACTGCAACACTGCGACGATGCAACAGAACTACCTCCAAACTCATCACTCCTCAATCCTCGAGAATCTTCCTTCCAAGGTCGATAGTGCTTGTTAGCCTTCTTAGCACCTGGTGGCACCTCCTCCAGTCCCTGAGCCTCGCGCTCCTTCAGCCGCTGATACTCCTGCACACACTCCTCAGCGGTCATCGGCTCGTCGAAGAGCGCATCATCCAGATAAGGCAGATCCTCCTCAGAGCCGCTTGTAGAGAACACCACTCTGTTAAGGTTTTTGGCATTAGTATCCATCTCGATACGCAGTTCATTGGCCACCTTCACCTGACTCTCCAGAATGGTCGTTCCAGGCTCTCTTCGGCACACCAGATGCCAACCTCCGCCCGGACTCTTCTCGAGCATCATCAGCCCGATGGCATCCTTCTTCGAGAGCACCAGCTCCTTGATGGTTGCCGACTGCTCAGGATCATAGCAATCCACATCGTGGAAGAAGTAGCTGCCGATGCTCTCACAGCCTGCGAGCTTGCCCTCAGTACGCCCTAAGTTATAGGCCAGCTGCAGCAGCTTCCCCTTCGCCTTTGGGTCGCCTCCACGCGCCTTCGCCAAGTGCTCCAGATTCTCATTCGAGTTTCTCAGCGCCATCAGTTCCTCGCGGTTCTTCACCGGGGCAATATACTTCACCCCTTGATAATAGATTCTGTAGATCATCGGCTAAATCCTTTCTCTGTCAGATGTTTGATCACTTGCGACATACCTTTCCTCAGGATTTTGGGCAGATCGGCACGCATCTCAGCAGGTACTACGAACGTCACACGGTCGTTGCCATCGTCACCGAACGAGAGGCTCACATAGTCGCCCTTCAGTTCGGGCTTCTTCCTGTTACGAATCTTTCGCAGGAAGTCGAACGAGCCGTTGCTGAGCAGCTGCCCCCTACCCCAGCCGCTAAACGGCTGCACCAGTCCCACACGCGGATTGTCAGGCATCACCTGAACATAATCCATTCCTTCATCACTCTTGCT
>ONKL01000042.1 GCA_900318395.1 uncultured Prevotella sp. | reverse complement strand
CTCTTTATCCTGGAGGGTGTGAAAGGTGCCATTAACCAGCAGGACAAGACTGTCACCGTGAGTGTGATGGCTAACAGTGGTATCGACTTGAGCAACGCTTCTTTCGAGGTGGTATGTAGTGAAGACGCTACATGCAGTCCTGCCAGTGGCACGAAGGGTAACTTCACTGAGCCCTTCCAGATTACTCTGAACGACAATACTGCCACGAACGTATATACAGTATATGTAACGCTGATTGCTGATCCTGTAGCTCTGTTTGTTGGCGAGGCTGAGAACATAGAGCTTCTGAACGATGAGGAGAAGGCTGCAGCCAAGTGGCTGACGGGTAATATTGCCAGCTCAGCCTACGCATCGTGGGATGACGTGGCCAGCGGAAACATCTCTCTCGAGAAGTGTAAGTTGATTTTCTTCCATCGTCATTGCTCTTCTTATGGTAACTATAATGGCTTCGCTGAGGCTGAGAGTGGTGCTATGACGGCTCTGCCCAAGATGAAAGAACTATGGCAGAATGGTGTAGGCTTCGTGCTGGGACGCTCTGCTGTGAACTACGCTATCGCACTCGGCGCGATGCCTGAGGATGCTTATCCCAACAATGTCTGGGGTGGCGGAGGCGGCGAAGGCTCCGACCTGATGGGCGAAGACCCATGGCATTTCTATGCCTACGACATTACTCATCCGTTGTGGAAGAACCTGAAGACCTATCCTGGTGCTGCCGAGAATGCAGTCTACACCCTGGATAACGGATACACCATCTGTAATACCACATCTCAGTATGGCTTCTGGGATACTTATGGAGAAGGCAAGGACGCTGTAGAGGCTAAGACTGGCGGTCGTGCTTTGGGCGGCGACAACAGTGTATCGTCTTGGGAACTGAAGGCTGCTAATGGTGAGTTTGGTAAGGGTGGTATTATCTGCCTTGGTTCTGGACTCTTCGACTGGAACTCGCCCACACCATACGAGTCGAACTATCACGACAACATGGGCACCATCCTGCTCAATGCATTTGATTACTTGACGAAGTAAAAGGAATTAATGAAAAATTGAAAATTAAAACGATTATGAAGACAATGATATATTCAGTATTCGCACTCATGTTGTCAGCCTCTGCGCTGACAGCATGCAGCGACGACGGGTTCTCCGGCGATCCTGCCAAGGACTGGAACGGCTCGACCACATTCTTCGCTCCAACAGACGATCAGGGTTTCGGAACGTATTATACGCCTGCAGTCGGACGCGTTGGCGACCCTATGCCATTCTACGATCAGAAGGCGGGCGACTTCAAGGTGCTTTATCTGCAGGAGTACATTAATAATATGACATTCCGTTTCCACCCCATCTGGGCTGTCACAACCAAAGATGGTGCCAACTACGAGTCGCTGGGTGAAATGCTCCCATTCGGTAACAACGATTACCAACAGGATGCTGCCATCGGTACTGGCTGTGCCTATGAAAAGGATGGTACGTACTATATTTACTATACAGGCCACAATGGTAACTGTAAATACCGTGAGGTTGTCATGCGTGCCACATCAAATGACTTCAAGACTTGGACTAAGGACGAGCTTTGGACGCTGAACGGTCCTGACTTCGGCTACTCTGGCAACGACTTCCGTGATCCGCAGATTTTCGTAGCCGACGATAACCTTTATCACATGATCATCTCTACTTATCCAGTAAATGGTGGTGACCCCGTCTTTGCTGAGTTTAAGTCAAGCGATCTGAAGAACTGGGAGCATGTCGACCGTATCCGTATGATCTGGGACCGTTTCCTGGAGTGTCCTGATATCTTTAAGATGGGCAACTACTGGTATCTGGTTTACAGTGAGAGCTTCCGTACCAGTTGGAGCCGTAAGGTGAAGTACATGGTTGCTTCGACATACGAGGAATTGAAGAGCTGCTTCAACGATGGTCCCAAGTGGCCTGCCGATGGTCATGAGGGTGTACTCGATACCCGTGCCTTCTATGCCGGCAAGACAGCCTCTGACGGTACCGATCGTTACATCTGGGGTTGGTGCCCGTTCCGTTCAGGTGCCGATATCCATGAGAAGAATATCAATGTGGGTGCAGGCGATGGTAACGAGCCCAACTGGAGTGGTGCACTGGTATGTCACAAACTTATCCAGCATGCTGATGGTACTCTGACACTCGGTGCTGTACCAGCCATGGCTGCAAAGTATAGCACAGTTGTCGACGCGAAGGTGATGGAGTCGAATGGCTATAGTAATGGAACTTTGTCTGGCGATGGTGCCTATGTGCTCTACAACCGTCTGGGCACTGCCAACCATATTTCTTTCACCGTGAAGACTTCAAACAACTGGGATAAGTTTGGTATCTCGTTTGTGCGTGGTTCGGATTCGGATAGGTATTATACGATGGTTGTCAATCCTGAAGATGAGGATCACCGCAAGGTCAACTTTGAGCAGGAAGGCTCAGCAGGAAAGGGATTCGTCGAGGGTGTAGATGGTTACTGGTTCGTGCGTCCTGCAGACAATGTCTACAACGTTGACATCTATACCGACAACTCGGTTCTGACCATGTATATTAACGATGTCTGCGCCTATACCCAGCGTATCTACGGCATCCAGAAGAATTGCTGGAGTATCAACAACTATGGAGGCTCTATTACAGTCTCTGACGTGAAAGTCAGTCAGCAATAAGAACGATACAGAATACAGAAATCCCCAGCCAATTGAAATGGTTGGGGATTTCTGTGTTGAGGATATGATAGGATTATTTGTTCTTCAGATACTCGGCGAAGATTCTCGCTGCGCTCTCGACCTTGGCAGCGCAGGGGCGACTCTTGTAGTACTCTGCCGTGCGCTCGGAGGCCACATAGCTGTTCTTGGCCTTCTCGTAACCATTGATGCCTAAGATCTCGGCACAGATCAGACTGCCGTTTTCTTCCTTCGACTTGGCCAACAGATCCTGAACCACCTTATAGCAGGCCGACTTGCCTTCGCGATCGCTGCCCTCTGTCTGACCGCAGTCGAGACCTACGAGCATGACGATGCCTGACACGGCACCACACATCATGCGCATGCGACCAACGCCACCACCAAAACCAGCGGCGATACGTTTGGCCATCGTCTCGTCGAGACCATAAAGGTCGGAAAAGGCTGCCACCACACTTTGGCAGCAGCCATATCCGGCCATGAAATTATCAACAGCGCGCTGTACGCGCTCGTCCAATTCTTTGCTAGCAAAGCGACCTTTAAGGTCGAGTGCCTGATCACTCATCACTTAGCCTTGAAGTTCTCAAGATCCTCTACCTGGAAAGCCTTGATGTATGCAGACTTACCATATACATCTTCCTCAGTCATGCGAACATATACGTTAGCACTCTTGGCGAAGAGCTCAGAATCCTTGGCTGCATCACGGATGATAAGCAGACTCATCACCAGCTCGGCAGTCATATCGTACAGACGACGGGCGAGGAAGTCCTGTGCATCCTGATTCTCGAGAGCCTTCACATTAGCGAGAGCCTCCTCGTAAACAGGAATCAGCTTCTCTACGCGCTCTTTCAGTGTGGTATCAGCATCAGCAGGCAAAGCAGCCAGCATGTCCTTAATGTTGTTCAGCATCGTGCCGTTGGTGATGTAGCGGATGGCAGCAACCACCTGCAGCTGAGTGGTACCCTCATAGATAGAGAAGATACGGGCATCGCGATACAGGCGCTGGCTCTTGTACTCCATGATGAAGCCTGAACCACCATGGATAGAGATGGCATCGTAGGCGTTCTGGTTGGCGTACTCTGAGTTCATACCCTTAGCCAGTGGCGTGAAGGCATCAGCCAGGCGCTGATACTTCTTCAGCTCCTGCTTCTCCTCGGGAGTGAGCTTACGGTCGCGCTCGATGTCCTCGAGACACTTGTAGACATCTACGTAGCAAGCTGTCTCATAGAGCAGTGAACGACCTGCATCGAGCTTGGCCTTCATGCGAGAGAGCATGTCGTAAACAGCAGGGAAGTTGATGATCTTGTCGCCAAACTGCTGACGCTCCTTGGCATAAGCCAGACCCTCGTTGTAAGCCTCCTGCTCAACACCTACACTCTGAGCGGCGATCCCCAGACGGGCACCATTCATCAAGGCCATCACATACTTGATCAGTCCCAGGCGGGTGCTGCCGCAGAGCTCTGCCTTCGCGTTCTTATAAGTCAGCTCACAGGTGGGCGATCCGTGGATACCCAGCTTGTGCTCGATGTGACGCACGTCGACACCACCATTGCGCTTGTCGTAGATGAACATCGACAGACCACGTCCGTCCTTGGTACCCTCCTCAGAGCGAGCCAGCACGAGGTGGATGTCTGAGTCGCCATTGGTGATGAAACGCTTCACACCGTTCAGGCGCCAGCAGTTCTCCTTCTCGTCGAAGGTAGCCTTCAGCATCACGCGCTGCAGGTCACTACCGGCATCAGGCTCAGTCAGGTCCATCGACATTCCCTCACCTGCACAGACACGGGGGATATACTTCTGGCGCTGCTCCTCGCTGCCGAACTCATAGAGGGTGTCGATACAGCTCTGCAGGCTCCAGATGTTCTGGAATCCGGCATCAGCAGCCGAAATCATCTCACTCAGCATCGAGAAGATGGCGTTAGGCAGGTTCAGACCGCCGTAACGACGGGGCATTGATACGCCCCATAGGCCAGCCTTACGGGTAGCATCGAGGTTCTCGTAAGTCTTCGTAGCGTAGACCATACGTTTGTTCACGAGGTGAGGACCTTCGAGGTCGACATCCTCAGAGTTGGGGGCAATGATATTGGCAGCCACGTCGCCGGTGATGTCGAGAATCTGCTTGTAGTTCTCGAGCGCGTCAAAGAAATCGACAGGCGCATAATCAAATTTATCTTTGTCAACGTAGTCCTTCTCTTTGAGGTCTACGATCCTTTTCATGAGCGGGTGATTGAGGTAGAACCCAATCTCCGGATGATCGCTATAATAATTTGCCATAATTACTTCGAATTTTGCTTATAGTATTTAATGAGTTTGGGAACTACCTCTTCCACAGTACCAACGATCACGTAGTCGGCAATCTTGTTGATAGGAGCATCGGGATCGCTGTTCACAGAGATGATGATACCAGAGTCCTGCATACCAGCGATGTGCTGAATCTGACCGGAGATACCACAGGCGATATACACCTTCGGATGAACGGTAACACCAGTCTGGCCAATCTGACGGTCGTGGTCGATCCAACCAGCATCCACAGCTGCACGGCTACCACCTACCTCACCATGGAGTACCTTGGCCAACTGGAACAGCTGCTCGAAGCCTTCCTTCGAACCTACGCCATAACCACCGGCAACCACGATGGGCGCACCCTTCAGGTTGTGCTTGGCAGCCTCCACATGGTGGTCGAGCACCTTCACGACGTATGCCTCAGGGCTTACATACTTCGATACCTCAGGATAAACCACCTCCTTCTTGCAGTCACCCTCGTAGAGAGCCTTCTGCATCACACCACTACGAACGGTAGCCATCTGGGGGCGATGGTCGGGGTTCACGATCGTTGCCACGATGTTACCACCAAAGGCAGGACGAATCTGATAGAGCAGGTTGTCATAGTGCTTGCCACTCTTGTTGTCGTCGAACGAACCGATCTCGAGCTCTGTACAGTCGGCAGTCAGACCAGAGGTCAGCGATGACGATACACGAGGACCGAGGTCACGGCCGATGACGGTAGCACCCATCAGGCAGATCTGAGGCTGCTCCTCCTTGAAGAGGTTCACGAGAATATCAGTGTGGGGAGCTGAGGTGTAGGGGAACAGATCCTTACCGTCGAAGACAAACAGTTTGTCGACACCATAGGGGAGTATCTGATCCTCCACCTTTCCCTTGATGTCAGTACCGGCAACAACGGCGTGGAGCTCTACACCCAGTGTATTGGCGAGCTTGCGACCCTTGGTCAGCAGCTCCTGAGATACTTCTTGTACGGTCGTACCTTCTATTTCGCAATATACAAATACATTATTCATATCTCTTAACCAATAATCTTTTCGTCCAACAATTCTTTGATCATTCCCTCGATATCAGCATCAGAAGCCGTCAAAGTCTTCGACTCTTTAGCCTGGAACACGATGTTCTTGATAGCCTTCACCTTCGTGGGCGAGCCACTGAGACCGCACTGGTTCACGTCGCCATCTACGTCGGCCACGCTCCACTGATTCAGGTTCAGGTAGGGGCGCTCCTTGTAGAGATAGTCGTATGGAGTACCATCGGCAGGGCGCTCCATCGGACATGTTGCATATTTGTACTTCATCACCAGCTTGGCGTTCTGGGGGCGACAGGGCGCAGCACTACCGTTTACGGTGATCACTACGGGCAGCGGAGCCTCTACGGTCTCTACGCCACCGTCGATCACACGCTTGATCTTAGCCTTGCCATTGATCACGGATTCCACCTCCTCAACGTATGTCACCTGGTTCAGACCCAGTTTCTGAGCCACCTGAGGACCTACCTGAGCCGTATCGCCGTCGATAGCCTGACGACCACCGATTACGATGTCAACGTCGCCGATCTTCTTGATAGCCGTAGCCAGAGCGTAAGAGGTTGCAAGGGTATCTGCACCTGCGAAGAGACGGTCGGTGAGCAACCAGCCCGTATCAGCGCCACGATAAAGTCCCTGACGGATGATTTCACCTGCACGTGGAGGACCCATCGTGAGGATTCCTACTGTAGAACCCGGATTCTGCTCCTTCAGGCGGAGAGCCTGCTCCAGGGCGTTCAAATCTTCGGGATTGAAGATAGCGGGCAGGGCAGCGCGGTTCACCGTACCTTCGGCTGTCATCGCGTCCTTACCCACGTTTCGGGTGTCTGGCACTTGCTTGGCCAGAACAACAATCTTTAAAGCCATGTTTTTTAATATAAAATGTTATAATGTTATCTCTGAGAGAAATAATAATGATCTGTTATTTGATACTTCGTTTTAAAACGGCTGCAAAGGTACTACTTTTTAGCCACACAGCCAAAACTTATTGCACAAAATCGCTTGTTTTGTGCACACTTTTCTCGTTTTGTGCAATTTATTTCGTGTCGAATTGATAATTATCAAGTGTTTCACTCTGAGGCAGATACTTTTTCTCTGTGAATATTTTCCGAATGCAAATGCATAAAAATACATCGAAATGTTAATGTGCTATAAAAAACAGGGTCAAAGTGAACAATTTGTCAGAATTTTCATTATATTTGCAACAACCAGATATGATAACTATAATTCAAGGGAGGACATGCTTATGTATACTAAGGCCGAATTTAAAAACGAGAACATGAAGGTCAACACTAAGTTGACAGAGTCAAGTACCCCCAAACAGCTTCCATCTATTTGGTATTCTTAAATAACAAAAGCGCGACACCCATCAAGAGTGCCGCGCTTATTGTTACACGCAGGATGTTGCTCCGAGTGCTGTGAGGATGGCAGAATCACGGGGACAGGTCGCGTGATATGCAGCTTTGCTGCAATCAGAATCTGTCCCCTTGATCTTACGCTACTGAACCTGTCCTCGAGAGTCGCGTTTGCCAAACTTCACATAAACCAAGATGGCTATCGAAGCGGCAATTACCATATAAAGCATTGCATCTGCTGGTGTCATATTCATTTTTTTCTTTTTCCTTTTTTTCTTTTCTTCGACAACTTGAACTGTATGATCATAAAGAGAAATGCCCGCAAAGGCTGTCATAATCACCGCACCCATTGGAACCAAATACGATGTCCGACTCCAGTTGGATACATCATCAAACCACGTGGCTAACAGGACGGCCGTGATAATATACTTGGCAATATCCAACAACAAGTCGCCCAACTTTTCTTGTTGTTTCCTGTTCATAGCCCGATGCAAAAGTAGCTAAAAAGTTCAACACTACCAAGCAATCTCTGAAATTTAACACGATTTTCAGCATTTTGCTGTTTTGAGTTTCCCATAATCAAAATGTTTAAGTTTAACATATTGTCTTTTTGACGCCACAAAGATAAGGAGTTTTTCCGAAAGCTCCAAACGTTTTGAGGAAAAAATTGCGAAAGACGTTTGAGATGTTTGAGACGATGAGATCAAGATCTGCATGGAGCGTTGGAGCGCGAAGGGTGCAAAGGGGCGCAGGAAATCCTATGCCCCTGATCTGCTGTCATAGGCGGAGGCACATCATGGTGAGGTCATTCTTCGCCCTCGCGGATGGTGAAGGGGCTCCAGCGGTAGAACTTGGAGAGGTCGATCCAATCGCCTAGCTCGTTGATGATGTCGGTGGTTTCGTCGGGGCCGCCGTAGCCAGCGGTGATCTCCACCTTGTTCTCACCTCCGCCTGCGAAGTCGGGCAGGTCGCACACCAGGAACTGTACGAGGTTGCCCAGCATGATGTTATAGAACTTGCCGCCTGCCATGTCACGATGGACGATGGCCACGCGCTTGTCGCCCTTCCTGTTGTCGGGGAGGGTGAACACGTTGAGCTTCTCGCCATCCTGCGAACTTGTGCCCAGTGCCACACGGTCGCCCTTGAACTCTCCGATCAGCATCACGTCGCCGATCTCGCCCTCGTAGAAGTTGCAGAAGGCCATGACGGGATAGCCGTTGCCCGTGAGGTCGATAGGGCAGTAGTGCGACCATCCACGCCCTTTGCTGATGCGCTCTTTTGCCTCCGAGTCGGCAGCCAGCTTATATTCGAAGTCGTTTAACTCCGAGTGGTCGAGGTGGAACTGCTCTTTATCCCATTTGTACACATGGGTGATGTTGGTGATTCCGATGAAATACTCGGTGATGGTGAAGTCGGTGCCCTTCATCGGCAGGTCCCAGCTGATGGGGGCGCCCTTCACGTCGGGCTGGAAATCGTCGAGCGGACTCTTCTCGGGCTTCATGGTCTGCGTCTGAGGGTCGTAGTCGTACCAGCATAGCAGGTTCTGAGGTATGTCGTGCTGCTCGTAAAGGCTGACGGCGAAGATGCGGTGACCATTGTCCTTGCGCCAGATGCAGGCAGACATCTGGTTGATATCAGTCTCTGAGGCCAGATCGGCGTAACCGTTCTTACGGTCGATGAGGATACGGAAGTCGTATTCGTCTTCATAGATGGATGCCGTGCCGCTCTGGCGCGTACCCTTGGCTGGATGATCGGCCTGCTTGAGCACCTCGCCTACCACCCATGTAGGCAATGCCTCGTTGAAGGCGCGAAGCAGTTTGATGACATCGGGTGACTGGCCGCCATTCTTGACGCTGATGGTCTTCGTGCGCCACTGGCTGTTCACTTCGGAATTCTGTAGCTGAACCTCTGCCCGTATGCAGGTGGCAACGGTCAGCAGAATCAGGGATAGGATTGTCGTTCTCATTTGGGTCGATGTTTTGATTGATGGTGCAAATTTAATAAAAAAATCCATATTCCGTGTCCTATAATTAAATTTTTGATTAATTTTGCAGCCAAAATCTCAAGACGATATGACAAACGGTATTTATACGATTCTGCTGCTCATCATGAGCAATGTGTTTATGACGTTCGCATGGTACGGACATCTGCGCCTGCAACAGTCGGGTATCTCCTCGAACTGGCCTCTCTATCTGGTCATCGCCTTCTCGTGGATGATTGCCTTCTTCGAGTACTGCTGTCAGGTGCCAGCCAACCGAATTGGCTTCATCGATAACGGTGGTCCCTTCAACCTCGTGCAGCTGAAGGTGATCCAGGAGTGCATCTCGCTGGTGGTCTTCGCAGTCATTGCGAACTTTATCTTCCAGCACGAGCAGCTGCACTGGAACCACGCAGCAGCAGCCCTCTGTCTTGTAGCCGCTGTCTACTTCGTCTTTATGAAGCCTTAGAAAAGAATAAGCCCCCGCCGATTGGCGAGGGTTTATCATTATTGCTCAGGATTCTCGGTGTCGTGCCCATAGAACTCCATCTTCTCCATCTCGGGTAGGCCGTTGAGGAAAGCCTGCCCTTCCTCGTTTGAGATAGTCTTGCCGTTATGGCTGCATTCGTCGATCTCGCCTGCAATCTTCAGGACGGTGAAGTGATCGGCCTGCTGGCCGTTCTTGAAACCGATCATCTCTGTGAAGGTGGCAGGACCGCCTGCTGAGCCTGAGAGCACCAGGTAGCCTGTGTTGTCCTTGCTGACCTTCGAGGGCTTCTGGCGTGGCGTCTCCATGGCGATGAGGTGGAACTGGCCCTTGTCGTCGCGTGAGAAGAAAGCACCATATTCGTCTTTCTTGTCGTGAATCCAGATGACCTCATCGGGACCATAGGGAATCCATACGTGTGTCCACTTCGTGAAGTGGAGGTCTTTGTATTCGCCAGGATTCGTCTTGATGACCATCTTCTCCATCTCAGCGAGGTCGCTTTTCCATACAGGTTCCTCCTCGTCGATCATGTTGTGGTAGGTCTCGTAGAGGTGCTTGATGAGCTGTCCGCCACGTACGTAGAACATGCCGACGGCAGAGCTCTCCGGGGCATCGCGCTCGAAGCAGAGCTCCAAACCCTTGGGACCCTCGAACGCCTCGAGAATCTGGCAACCCACGTACTCGCCTTCATCGTCGGCATTCCAGCCCGGTCCCCATTGCTCGTCGTACATGCCAATCTCCTCGTTGACATAGACCTTGGTGCTGTCGATCAGCACGTCGAGAGCCAGTGACGACTTGCGATCCTTGTCGTACTCATCCTTGGGGGCATTCTTGTATTCGCCCTTGAACTGGAGCTTACCCCAGATGTAGCGACCGCCAATCGTGGCGCACAAGCGCATGCGTTCCACTTTCATGCCGTACTGCTTCTCGAGCTGTTTCACGGCAAAGTCGGGCAGCGCCTTGGGCTTGTCCCACTCACTCTGGTCGTACTCGATGTTGAGGCGCTTGCGCGACTTCAGGTAATTATCGGTGACGATGACGCTGCCATTCCAGGTTTCCTCCAGCTTATCCTTGGGATTGACGTAGGTGAAGCGTGCACAGAGCGAGGGTATGGTATTACGGCCGTGACGCTCACCGATGCTGGGACGGTTGCCGTCGGGATCCTTCAGCACCTCGTCGACGAACTTCAGTTTGATGACCTTGCCGCCGTCTGAGAGCAGGTTGGTATAGTCGGCGATATTGCGACGGAACATCTCCTGCAGTGCCCAGCTCTGCCTGTACTCCTCATACCAGCTATCGTTGTCGTCAGTCTTCTGAGGCTCCTCGATATGGCTCCAGTAGAGCACCTGCAGATAACCCTCCCCGTCGGTGCCCATGATGAACATCGGCATGGGGGTGGTATCGTTCTCCTCGATGATGCTGTCGATGACGGCAGCGATGGTGTCGGCCTTTGTGGGGCCTTCGACCTTGCCCTTGCTCTTGCAACTCAGCATCAGGGCTGTCGCGCACAAGGCGACGATCAGTAATTTCTTCATGTCTTTAATTTTCTGTTCTTAGCGTAGAGATAGGCGCCAATGCCAAGCGGAATGAGGGCGATGACGACGATGATGAATCCGAAGAAGAAGCCGAAGAGCGTGGCAAAGCCTCCCTGACGGATGTGGGGGGCTGGCAACTCCTGGGCTATCGAGTCGCGCACGGCCTCGTCGGCGATGGAGTCGAGGGCGGCTATCTGTTGGTTGTAGACTTCCCATTGCGCCTCGTTCTCCTTGCCGGCATGCTCGTCAGCCACATACGATGCCAAGGCGAAGATGACGGCTACGCAGATGAGCACAGCCCCCAGGATGAGCAGCAGACAGCCGCAACCTCGCTTGAATGGTGACGGATTTGGCATCGCTCAGTGACCTTTCAGGGATTAAAGGCGTTTCCGATATCCTCCTTGGTGAGGGTGGTCAGCTGCGCCTTGGTGGCATTGTTGACATTCGAGAGGCGGTTGGCCTGCTCCTGGATGGACTTCTCGAACATGTTGCGCACGAATCGGGCATTACCGAAGTTACGGTCCTTATGTGCCACGGCATAGTCGAGCTTCTCCGAGAGATATTCCTCAGCGTCGGGTGCCAGCGTGTACTGGTTCTTTTTCAGATACATCTTGAAGATATCCTTCAACTCTTGGGCAGAGTAGTCGGGGAAGTCGATGTAACGGTTGAAGCGCGACCGCAGGCCGGGGTTGGAGTCGATGAAACGGTGCATCTCGTCCTTGTAGCCAGCGACAATCACAACGAGACGGTCACGGTAGTCCTCCATGCGCTTGAGGATGGTGGACACAGCCTCCTGACCGTAGTCGTTGCCATTGCCACCCTCGGGGGTGAGGGCATAGGCCTCATCGATGAACAGCACGCCATCGAGGGCTTTCATGATGATGCTGTCGGTCTTGGGACCTGTCTGTCCGACATACTGGCCACAAAGTCCTGCACGGTCGGTCTCGACGGTATGTCCCCTTTTCAGCACACCGAGATCCTTGTAGATACGTCCGACGATGCGGGCGACGGTGGTCTTACCCGTACCAGGCGATCCGTAGAACACGAGGTGGTAGGACACCTTGGCGTTCTTCAGTCCCTGAGCCTCGCGCTGTTTCTGCAGTTTCACGAAGTTGGCCAGCGAGCGCACCTCTTTCTTCACGGAGCCGAGGCCAATGAGGCTGTTGAGCTCTTCGTAAGGGTCGCCCTCGAGGGGGTCGTTCACGATCACGGTGTCTTTCTTCTCCACCTGTTCGGTGTTCTGTGCCGTATTGTCGGTGGTGTCCGTCTCCTCATCGTCGTCTACCAGAGCGCCGATGATACCCAGGACAACTATCATCGCAAAGGTGCTGATGGCCAAGCATCCGCAGCCTTTGAGAACCTTGTCTTTTACTTCATTGAAATCTGCCATAATGTCGTTTTGTCTTGTCGCTATGAAGTGATATTATACTTCCGCTGGTGCTGCCTTTGGCTGCTTGGTCTTCGAGGCCAGCTCCTTCAGCTTGTCCTTACCCTTGAAGGCGAATACCCAGATGAGGAATCCTGCCAGTACCAGCAGACTGATGCCCAGCAACGGACGGTAGAACAGCCATGCGATGGCAATGACAATCAGCGACCATGCGATACCGATGACCGTACAGATGACGCCGATGCCCCATCCGAAGATGCCAGCGATGAAAGGTACCACCTTAAGGATGGCCTCGATGAAGCCGAAGATGCCCTTCAATCCGCCAATCACCATGACGATACCGATAATACGGAAGAACCAGAGCAGCATGTTGTTGGCCTCTTTCTCGGCCTCAATGATCTCGTCGCCACTCTTCTTGCCCATCACGAGGGTCTGGAAGCGCTTGCCGTTCTTGGCCTTGAAAGGCTTGAAGCTATCGCCGTCGACAACAGCCATCACCGTTACCTTGGCAGGAACAACCTTCTCGAAAGACACGCGCACGTCGCCCACTTCAGGAGAGCCAGGCACACGTCCGAAGTAGAGGATATTGTTGGCCACGTGGATATACTCCAGATCCTTCTTGTTCTCTGCATTCTCCATCTGCCTGTTGATAGAGTCGTTGACAGCTTGGATAGAGTCGAGGACAGCCTTGGCAGAGTCGGAGAGCAAGGCACGGATAGAGTCGGGGATAACTGGTGACTGAGCAGGCTGCTGTGTCGTCGGCTGCTGCTTGACGCTGATGCTCTTCTGCACACCATAGAAACGCTCGTAGGCAGCCTGTGTGCTCTTGTCGAACTGCTTCAGCAGATCCTCAGCAATCGCCAGATTCATGGCCTCACGCGAAGAGATGCTGTGGATCAGGCTCTCATTCAACTGATAGGCACCGAACGATACGTTCTCTGCATACTGCTCGGCATCGTCTACGGTGGTCAGCACCATGTTCTTATTCTGATAGGCAGGATCATGGAACTCGCTCGACTGGATGGGACTTGACACCCACTGCTTAGAATAAGTGTAGGTTGTGGTGGTCACTTGCTTGCCACCCAGCTTGTCTTCTGTCTTCTCCTCAGAATGCTCCACCCACTGATAGTATTCTACGCTACGTCGGAGGGCAATCGCCTTGGCGCCGATGCCAAACTGAGCGTCGCTCAGCGAATCCTCGGTGGTGGCCATGGCCGTACCACAAATCAGTTCACCATCGAGCGAGGCGTCCTTCTTGTTGGGATTCTCCATCTCAACGTACTTGCTGCCAGCCTCGTCGAGCATCTTCTCTGTCTTCACTGCTCTGCCTTCGTTCCACCAAAGGAGGGCTGTACCGATGACAAACAGCAGTATTCCGCTGCCGATTGCCTTAAACGAATTTCCTACTCGGGTGCCATAACCCATTGTTGTTGTTTCTGTAAACGCCATAATGTTTAAAAGTTTATTGGTTTTAAAATCCTTTTAATGCTGCAAAGATACATAATTTTTTTTAATTAGTGGGGTTTTATCAATCTTTTTGTTTACTTTTGCATGCAAAATAGAGTCAAATGATACAAATGAAGAAGTTTTTGTTATTTATGACACTGGCTGCCAGTGCTGCCCAGATGTCAGCCCAAGGTTTCGACAACCTCCCTATTCCTGCTGTTGAGGAGAAAGTCATCGACAATACGCCCGATTCTATCGCCAAGGCCCTCATGAACCGTCCTGCGCCAGGATCGACCCGACAGGGTGAGAACCCCGTGCTCTTCCTCATCGGCAACTCGACAATGCGCAATGGTACGATGGGTAACGGCTCGAACGGTCAGTGGGGCTGGGGGTATTTTGCCAACAAGTATTTCGACGGACGGAAGATCTCCGTGGAGAATCAGGCACTGGGGGGAATGTCTACCCGTAACTTCTATACCGACCTATGGCCAGCCGTCCGTGAGGCTCTGAAGCCAGGCGACTGGGTGATTGTGAGCATTGGTCATAACGATAAGGCAGACTTTTTTGATAAGAAACGTGCGCGAGGCGTGATCGACGGTGTAGACCCCGACACGATGATCGTAGGTTTCAATGAGCGTAAGCAGATTCCTGATACCGTCTATAGCTACGGCCATTATCTGCGCCTTTACATCAAGGATATCCGTCAGGCTGGTGCCAACCCCATCCTGATGTCGCTCACGCCCCGTGATGCCTATGGTCCTGACGGGCGCATCGTCCGTAAGCCTCAGACGCAGTGGGCCTCGTATGTCGCAGCTACAGAGGGTGTGCCCTTCGTGGATCTCAATGAGATCTCGGGTGCCAAGATCGACCGGTTCAGTCCCTGGAAGGAGAAATACCATTTCTATGGCGACCATATCCATACCTCAGCCTATGGCGCAGAACTGAACGCCCGCTCAGCCGCTGAGGGACTCTATTATTCGCATAACCCACAACTCAAGCCCCTGCAGGCTATGATGACAGGGGTAGAACTGCCAGCCTACGGGGAGGGCAGGGAACCTGGTAAGCCGATGGTCTTCATCACAGGCGACTCGACGGTGAAGAACTTCGATCAGGATGAAGACGGCATGTGGGGCTGGGGCTCGCAGGCAGGTCTGATCTTCGACCCAGCCAAGATCACTTGGGAGAATGTGGCTATGGCAGGTCGTTCCACGCGTCGCTATATCAATGAGGGTCGCTGGGAGCGTGTCTACAATGCCCTCCAGCCAGGCGACTTCGTACTCATCCAGTTCGGCCATAACGATATCTGCTCCATCACTGATGCCAAGGAACGAGGGGTTATCGCCAGTGCTGCCGATACCTGCCACGTCTATCAGATGGAGAAAGACGGGCGTTACGAACTGGTATACAGCTTCGGCTGGTATTTGCGCAAGATGATCGATGACACGATGGAGAAGGGAGCTACGCCCATCCTCCTGTCTCTGACACCTCGGAATGAGTGGCCAGGAAACAAGATAGAGCGCCGTAACGACTCTTACGGACAGTGGTATCGCGAGGTCGTTGCCCAGACGGGAGTCGCCTTTGCAGACGTACATAATATCTCTGCTGATTTCCTTGAGAAGAAGTGCCACTCGTCGAGTGATGAGAAGAGTAAGGCGCGTGCTGCGAAATACTTCAATCACGACCATACGCATACCTCTAAGCTGGGCGCTCAGATGAATGCCCGCAGTGTGGCAACAGCCTTGCGCGCCATCCATTCACCCCTTGCCAACTACCTCAGGAAATGATTGACAGGGCGACGATAGACAAGATTATGGATGCCACGAACATTGTCGACGTGGTGGGAGAGTTCGTGACGCTTCGAAAGGCGGGTGTGAACTATAAGGGTCTGTGCCCGTTCCACGACGACACGACGCCCTCGTTCATGGTGTCGCCATCGAAGCAGATCTGTAAGTGTTTTGCCTGTGGCGAGGGTGGCACGGCCATCAACTTCTTGATGAAGCACGAGCAGATCACCTATCCCGAGGCATTGCGCTGGCTGGCGAAGAAATACAATATTGAGATTCAGGAGAAGGAGCTGACTGACGAGGAGAAGAAAGAACAGAGCGACCGTGAGTCGATGTTCGTCCTCAACGAGTGGGCCATGAACTACTTTAACGACCTGCTGAAGAACGACCCTGACGGAATCGCCATCGGCAAGCAGTATTTCCGTAGTCGTGGTATCCGTGACGATATCATCGAGAAGTTTAATCTGGGCTATGCCGTACCTAAGCGCGACGCCCTGACCCTCGCCGGGCAGAAGGCTGGTTTTAAGCCTGAGTATCTGGAGAAGACAGGTCTTTGCATCAAGGGCGAGAAGGGCCTCCACGACCGATATGCCGGGCGCGTGATATTCCCCTGGTTGAACGTGAGTGGTAGGGTGGTGGCCTTTGGAGGTCGTCTGCTCGACTCGCGAACCAAAGGTGTACAGCAGAAGTACGTCAACTCGCCCGATTCGGAAATCTACCACAAGGAGCGTGAGCTCTACGGCCTCTATCAGGCGAAGAAAGCCATCGCCAAGGAGGATCGTGTCTACATGGTGGAGGGTTATACCGACGTGATTGCCATGCATCAGAGTGGAGTGGAGAACGTGGTGGCCAACTCTGGTACGGCGCTTTCACTCCATCAGATCAAACTGCTCAGGCGTTTTACACAGAATATCACGTTGCTCTATGATGGCGACGAGGCAGGTATCCACGCAACCATGCGAGGTACCGACATGCTGTTGGCAGAGGGTATGAATATCAAGGTGCTGTTGCTCCCTGACGGGGATGATCCCGACTCGTTCGCCAGGAAGCATTCGGCTACCGAACTGAAGAATTATATAGAGAATAACGCAACGGACTTCATCACCTTCAAGACACGACTGACAGTGGAGAATGTCGATGATCCCGTGAAGCGTTCCGAGGCTATCGGAGGCATCGTGAAGAGCATCTCCGTTATCCCCGACCAGATTCTGCGCTCTACCTATCTGAGTGAGTTGTCACAGCGACTGGGTATCAAGGAACAGACGTTGCTGAACTCGATGAACGGCATGATTGCCAAAGACATAGAGGAGAAAGAAAAGGAGAAGAGCAGACAGGGAAATCAAGAGCAGAACCCAGAGACAGCTGCCAAGCCGCAGTTCGTAGGTCTGCACAGCATCGACGAACAGACGAAAGAGGTTGAGCGCCTGTTGGTACAGGCTGTGATTCGTCATGGTGAGGAGGTTATCTATAAAGATGTAGAGACGGAGGACGGAGGAAAAACCAATCTGACCGTGGCTCAGTATATCGCCTATGACCTGGGCGCCGACGGACTGGAGTTCCACGATCCCCGTTACGGTCAGATCCTGCTTGAGGCTGCACAGCACAGTGGAGAGGAGGGCTTCAAGGCTGAGACCTACTTCATGCACCATCCAGACTATCAGGTCAGTGAGCTGGCAACAGAGTTGGCCATCGACCGTCATCAGTTGGGCAAGGGCTTCCAACTGAAGGAGCGCGAGAATGGACTGTTGCAGCATGTGCTCCATCTGGTGCTCGACTTCAGATATTACTATCTGGGTAACCGTGAGAAGGAACTGCTGGCTCAGTTGAAGACCAGCAAGGACAACTACATGGATACGATGAAGGAGTATATGCGTATCAAGAGCTTATACGACGCCGTATCGAAGAAACTGGGAAGAGACATTAAGTAGTGATGAGTTGGCTGAATATCATATTTGTCATCTATCAGATCGTGGTCATTCTGGCTGTGATCCATGTGATTCTTGATAATCGTCAGCCTGCCAAGACGATGGCCTGGGCCCTGGTGATCTACTTCGTACCAGTGGCGGGCATCGTGTTCTATCTCTTCTTTGGCATCAACACCCGTAAGGAGCGCTATGTGAGCGAACGGAGCATGAACCAGTTGGCTAAACGCTCGATGCTCGAGTTTGCCGAACAGCAGAATCTGCGACTGCCCGAGCAACACATGCCTCTGATCGACCTCTTTATCAGTCAGAACATGTCGCTGCCATTCAAGGACAATCTGGTGGATATCCATACAGATGGCTACAGCTTCATCACGACTTTGCTGGCCGACATGAAGAAGGCCAAGGATCATATCCATATCGACATGTACATCTTTGCCGAGGACGCACTGGGCAGTCTGGTGGCCGATGCCCTGATCGATAAGGCGCATGAAGGCGTGAAGGTGAAGCTGATCTACGATGATGTGGGCTGTTGGAACGTCAGTCGCCGCTTCTTTGAGCGCATGCGCGAGGAAGGTATCGAGGTGATGCCGTTCATGCCTGTACATTTCCCCTCGTTTACGAGTAAGGTGAACTACAGGAACCACCGTAAGATCATCGTCATTGATGGCCGTGTGGGATATATCGGAGGCATGAATATCGCCCTGCGTTATGTGAAAGGTACAGGTTCGATGCCTTGGCGCGACACGATGCTGCGCGTAGAAGGCGGAGGGGTGATGGCCTTGCAGCGCGCGTTCCTGGAAGACTGGTACTTCGTAGATCGTACACTACTCTCCGACCGTAAGTATTATCCTCGTGCCGAAAAGCACAACGACTGTCTGGTACAGGTGGTAACGAGCGGTCCTGTGACGCCCTATCCTGAGATTCTGCAAGGTTACGTGCGAATGATCCTTAATGCCCGTCATTACCTGTATATCGAGACACCTTATTTCCTGCCTAATGAGCCCACCCTCTTTGCCCTGAAGACGGTGGCACTGGCTGGCGTCGACGTGCGCCTGCTCTGTCCGTTAAATAGTGATGCACGCTTTGTGGAGTGGGCCAGTCGCAGTTATCTGCGCGAGGTGATGGAGGCTGGTGTACAGGTGTATCTCTACAAGACCGGATTCCTGCACTCTAAACTGATGGTCTGCGATGATAATATCAGCACTTGTGGATCGACGAATGTCGATTTCCGTAGCTTTGAGAATAATTTCGAGGCGAATATGTTCTTCTACGACGAGCAGTTGGCTCTGAGGATGAAGGAGGTGTTCCTGAATGATTTAGAGCAGTCTGTACTGCTGACGGAAGTGAAAGAGAGGATGAAGGGCTCGTTCCTGACCCGCCTGTGGGAAAGTATTACGAGGATGCTTTCCCCGTTGTTCTGAAAATCGTAAAGTTAACACTGCCGTAGCTGCGATGCTCCACAAAATGGGGATCGGAGGAGAAGTCGTGCTCCTTGCCATGCTCGAAGACGAAGATGCCATCGTCTTTCAGGAGCCCCTTCTCAAAGATGAGACTGGGAATCGTGGGAAGCTCTTTCAGGGCGTAAGGGGGATCGGCAAAGATAAAATCAAACTGCTGCTTACAGGATTTGACGAAGCGGAACACGTCACCACGAATTGGCAGAACCTGAGGCGTATCTCCGAGTTTCTTCAGGCAATCCTGGATGAAACGGTGGTGATCACGATCCAGTTCGACGCTGACCACCTGGCTGCAGCCACGTGAGAGGAGCTCGAGGCTGATGCTGCCTGTACCAGAGAAGAGGTCGAGGGCTCGCGCTCCGTCGAAGTCAATATACTGGATCAGCACGTTGAAGATATTCTCCTTGGCAAAGTCGGTAGTAGGCCTTGCTTTGAACGTGCGTGGAATGTCGAAATGACGTCCTTTATATTTACCTGTAATGATTCTCACTTTTCACCTTTCACTATTCACTATTCACTTTTCACTATTCACTATTCACTTCTATCTTCCTTTGGTAATCAGCGTCATGAGGTCGTAAGGCATACCTGCTATGTCAGTGACAGATGCCTGCTGTAAGTCGGCTTCAGGATTGATGATATAAGCCTTCTGTACATATCGCTTAAGCTCCTGTAGCAAGGTGTCCTGCTCAGGGATCTCACCCACGAGGTGGATCTCGTCATGATGGGCGTCGAGTCGCAGTTGTTTCCACACATAGAGCAGGAAGTAAAGAGCGTCGTTAAGCTGGGCTGCCTCGAAGGTGTTGGCAAACTTGAAACGATTCTGCTGGAAACTGAAGATGTCCAGTTGCTTCTCGTGGAAATAGGCGTAGAGCTTGTTGCGATGCCCAGTGAAACTGCGCTGGTGGAGATGATGCCATACGGGTGTCATCGCCTGAATGAACTGCACTTGTTCAAAGCGCTCGCAAAGCACCTTGTGTAGATCTTTGTTGATGGCAAAGATACAGACGGCATTGAGGGTGGGCAATACGTTGTAAAGCGCAGAGCGCTTCTCCTCGTCCTTCACAGGGAAGCTGTGGTTGAAGAGCGTCTCGATGAGCGGCTCTTCGAACTGTTCTACAGGAACCAGAAGCGATGGGGTGTCAACGACTACCTGAGCCTGTTGGATGTGGCTGTCAGAGACCATCAGTTCAGTACGCTTGAAGGTCTCACGGAGATTGGCAGGCATAGAGATGCCACCCTTCACGATATAGGGTTCAAAGTGCAATGGGCATGCGGTGTCGGTGACATCGTACGCCGTAAAGGAAAGCGAGCTTTTCCCGATGCGGATGGTGATCTTTCTTCTATCCATTACTCCAGACACTTGCGACGCATATCGCCAGGAGTCCGGCAGCCACCAAAGCCAGGATGATATTCGTCTGTTTGTCGTTGATTTGCATAACTGCGTGCAAAATTACAAATTTTCCTTGTAAACAATGCCATTCGTGGTGAAAAATTTGTATTTTTGCAGGCAGAATGATTCAAGACGAGCTGAAATATCGTATTCTGCAAACCCTTGGAGTGCCGCCAACCATGGAACAGGCACAAGCCCTCGATGTGTTTGCTGCGTTCATGACTGATAGGAACGATCATGTGGTGATGATTCTCCGTGGTTCTGCAGGTACGGGCAAGACCACGCTGGCAGGAGCCATTGTCAGGGCCATGATGGCCTTGAAGCAGAAACTGATTCTTCTGGCTCCCACGGGGCGAGCAGCTAAGGTGTTCTCGCTGAATGCTGGCCATGCTGCCTATACCATCCATCGTCGCATCTACCGACAGAAATCGGCTGGCGACCTGTCGCGATTCAACTTGAATGATAATCTGAATCGTGACACCTTATTTATAATAGACGAGGCATCGATGATCGCCAATCAAGGCTATGGTGATTCAACTTTCGGTACAGGTTGCCTGCTCGACGACCTCATGCAGTTTGTGTATAACGGGCAGAACTGCCGTATGGTGCTAGTGGGCGACAAGGCCCAGTTACCCCCGGTGGGCGAGGATGAGAGTCCTGCGCTCATGGCCGATGTGTTACGCTGCTATGGGATGAAGGTCTATGAGTGCGACCTGAATCAGGTGCTGCGCCAGAGTGAAGCATCGGGCATTCTCTGGAACGCCACGATGATCCGGCAGATGATTACGCATGATGAGATGACCGAACTGCCTCGTATCAGGTTCGAGGGCTTTGCCGATATACAGGTGGTGCCTGGCGACGAGCTGATAGAATCGCTGGCCTCCAGCTATGGCAGGGTGGGGCTCGACGAGACCATGGTCATCACACGGAGCAACAAACGGGCGAACATCTATAATCAGGGCATTCGTAACACGGTGCTCGATCGTGAAGAGGAACTCTGCAGAGGCGACCAGCTGATGATCGTCAAAAATAACTATTTCTGGACGGAGGAGTCTAAGGAGATTCCCTTTCTTGCCAACGGAGATATCGCTGTGGTTCAGCGCGTCAGGAATGTCCATGAGCTTTATGGCTTCCGTTTTGCCGAAGTCACCATGCAGCTGCCTGATTACGATGATTACGAGCTGACGACCATGGTGATCCTCGATTCGCTGACCACTGAGGCGCCAGCCCTCACTCGCGAGCAACAGGAACAGCTCTACAATGCTGTACTCGAGGATTATGCAGATATATCCTTACAGGCAGAACGCATCAAAAAACTGAAGAGCGACCGTTACTACAACGCCCTTCAGATTAAGTTCGCCTATGCCGTCACCTGCCACAAAGCTCAGGGTGGCCAATGGGCGCATATCTATCTGGATCAGGGCTATATGACAGACGACATGCTCACCCCCGACTATATCCACTGGCTCTATACCGCCTTCACGCGCGCTACAGAGAAATTGTATCTGGTGAATTGGCCAAAGACTCAGACGAAATAGTGCCGTACATTTCCAACACATTCTGATGCTCCTCACGACGATAGGTAATCCTATCGCACATCTTTCTCATCAGCATCGTGCCCAAGCCTCCGGCTTTGCGCTTTTCACCTGGTACATTCAGGTCGGGATCGGGCACAGTCGTAGGATTGAAGGGCTGGCCGTCGTCGGTGATGGTGACACAGAGTTGCTGGTCAGTAACATGGGCTGTCAGCGTGATTTCTGTCGCACCGCTATAGTCGATAATGTTTCCTACGGTCTCCTCTATCATCAGACGCAACCTTCCTGCTCTATAGGTGTCGAGCCCGACAGCATCTGCCAGCCCTTTCACGTAAGCTGTCATACGTGGATATTCCTCTGATGAGGCTTTTAGACAAATGATGTCTGAGGATAGACGCTGGATGGCGAGCATTGTCAGATCGTCGCTCTGCTCTGCCTCGCCGACAAAGGTCTCTACTGCCTTTTCCATTCGCTGAATCAACGATTGAGGCGACAATTGTCCGTCAGCGATAGCCTGATGAGCCACAAGTTGCTCTCTAAGCCCTGAGCGTGAGCGATTCTATACTTCAGACCGCTAATAACGAAAAACGCGAAATTGCCAGCCTTGGCAAAGGTGTAGCAGGTATTAAGGCATGATGCTGTAGGAGTTGACATTCGAGAGCGTCATATCTGGCATGCCGTACTTGCTGCCATCGCCATTGCTTGTATGACCATAACTGAGGGCGACGGCAACGCTGAATTACCGCTCAGACTGTAGCCAATATCAGGAGCAATAGTGAGCTCCATAGCGGTGTGGTCACTGTCATTGGTGTGATTCGTCGTGAAACCTACCTCGCCACCAATCCATACCTGAGCATTCATAGTAGCCGCAAATGCAAGAGCTGCAAGAGATAATAAAATCTTTTTCATAAGTTTCACATACTTTTTCCCGTTCCTGGTATTGTAAAATAATCGAAGCCCATAATGGTGTCTACGAAGCGGTGGACGTAGTCGGCTGCAGTCGGAGGCCATTGGAATCCGAGGCGGTAGAGCACCTGGGTGGTGTAGTCGTTGGTCGATTCAATCCAGCGCGTCTTATGGCCATCCCCCATGTCGTAGGCCATCAGCGGGCGTAGCAGGGTCACAAGGTCGGGATTCTCCATCACGCTTTCGAGGGTCCGCTGGAACTCTTCGGGCTCAACACGCTTCAACGTGATGCCCGCCTTGGCAAAACCAGTGAGGATGTCAGACATGAACTGGCGATGGGTATTGTAGGGATGGAACACCGTGCAGTCCTTCGGAGTTTGCGCCAATTTCATGATGGCATGCGCCACCTCGTCGACGGGCGAGAACTCGAAACGCTGGTCAAGGGCATCGTAAGGCACCATTCCGATGATCACGTAGGCACGCAACATCGCTAAGAAGTTGTTGGTGTTGAAATTAATCTGGAACTCGCCGTCTTTCTGGCGTGCCGAGAGGTTGCCCACACGCATGATCTTCGCATTCAGACCGTGGTGAGCAATGGCATCGAGCACCAGTTCCTCAGCCTTGAACTTGGAATAGACGTACTTGTTGGCATCAATGTTCTGCCCGATGTAGAGGTCGTGCTCCGTCAGTCTGACCTCAGGCCCAGGGACATTGTCGATGCTGATGCCGGCAATGCTGTTCGTCGAGATATGGATGAGGCGCGACCCCGTGCGTAGACAGAAGCTGATCAGATGGCGTACCGACTCGATGTTCACCATCTCGATGTCGTTGCCGGCGGAGAAGTGCTTCACGTTGGCCACACAGTTGATGACCGTCAGGCCACGCTTGTCGATGCCTTTAAGTGCATCGGGCTCCGTGATCTCGGCAGCGAACGCTTCCACCCGCTCTTCAATGTGGTTAAAAACTTCTGTTTTTCCAAAATAGTAGAAATAGAGTATCTTGAGGCGCTGCATCGGGCCGAAGCCCGGCTTACTGCGCAATGGACAGAGAATGTGACTGTCGTAATTCGTCAGCAACTCATGGAGGATGTGGATGCCCAGATAGCCGGTGGCACCAGTCAGGAGCACATCGCCGACGGGCTGTCGCTCACCGTCGCGGAAAGTGTTGAGGACGTTCTTGTCCAAAACGGGAATGAAGGCAGCGTATTCGGAATCGCCCATAGCACTTGGCTGACTCTTTGGGACCTCTGCGCCCCCGCGCCCCTGCGCCCCCGCGTCCCTCACATATTCGGCCAGAGCCTTCGGCGTTTTCAAGTTGAAGAGGTCGTTGAAGACGATATGCACGCCGCGCTTGCTGGCCTCCACGATCACCTTGATAGCATTGATACTGGTACCGCCTATCTCGAAGAAGTCATCGGTGGCACCCACTTGTTCAATATGGAGCACTTGGGAGAAAATCTGGGTGAAGAGGGTCTCCGTCTCGCCTTCTGGAGCCACATAGTCGTTAGCTCGCTTGATCTCCGGAGTGGGCAACGCCTTACGGTTTATCTTGAGGTTGGGTGTCATGGGCATCACATCGAGGCGCATATAAGTGTCGGGCACCATGTATTCAGCCAGCGATGTGCCGGCCAGCGCTTTGCGGATATCCTCGTCGGTGAGTGCGCAGCCCTCTTCCAAAGTGTAGTAAAGCACCAGATGTTCGTTGCCCATCACTTTGCGCACCTCGGCAGCAGCCTGACGGATTCCACTGATATTCAGAGCCTTGCTTTCTATTTCGCCAAGCTCGATACGGAATCCGCGCAACTTCACCTGCGTATCGATACGACCCATATACTCTATCTGGCCATCCTCATTCCAGCGGCAGAGGTCGCCTGTGTGGTACATACGGACAGGACGTCCCCAGCGGTCTTCTTTGACGAACGGACAGTCGACGAACGACTGTGCCGTGCGCTCGGGCAGTCGCCAGTAGCCGCGACCTACCTGGATACCGGCAAAGCAGAGCTCGCCCGCCACGCCCTGTGGCACGAGGTTGCCCGCTGTGTCGACAATGAAGTTCCAGTTGTTGGCAACACTCTGGCCAATGGGAATATTCTCCACCCTCCGGCCTGGAGCGATGCTATAATAAGAGGTATCGTCGGTACACTCCGTCGGTCCGTAGACATTGATAATCTCGATGTGGTCACTATAGACGCCATCCATCTTCTCGCCACCACCCGTGGTAAAGCGGATAGGCAGGTCGTCGAAGGTGTTGAGCAGCAGACAGGTCATGGCCGTTGAGTAGCCGCCGCCTGTGCATTGATGGTCGATGAGGAACTGGCGGATGGCAGCCAAGTCCTTACGTATCTCTGTCGGCATGATGTGGAACGAGCCACCCAGCGTCAGCACGGGATACATATCCTCGATATGTGCATCGAACGAGAACGAGCGGTGTCCGCTGATACGGTCATTGGCCGTCAGTTTCTCCATGTCGATGACCACAGCAATGAAATTACGCAGACCAGCCTGATGGAGCATGGCGCCCTTAGGTTTACCCGTAGAACCGGAGGTGTAGATCATGTAGGCGAGACCATCGGGAGCAGACAGATCGATGGCGGCAGCAAATTCTTCATTTTTCATTCTTAATTCTTCATTCTCCATGAAGTCGTCGATGAAAAACGTCTTGGCAGCAGCGGTGCTGAAATTGCCCTCTGCCTGCTTGGCGGCCAGCACATCGTGCGTGGTGATGAGCACCTTCGACTCCGAATTCTCCAGCATATAGCTCAGACGCTCGTTGGGATATTCGAAGTCCAGCGGTGTATAGGCCGCACCGGCCTTGTGGATGGCCAGTACGGAGAGCGGGAACTCCTTGAAACGGTCAAGCATCACGCAGACAAAGTCGTTGGGTTCGACTCCGAAGGCTATCAGCTGATGGGCCAGCGCATTCGAATAGCGGTCCATCTCACTGTAAGTCAACTGGCTCTCCCTGTCTACCACGGCGGGTGCATCGGGTGTTTTTTGGGCCTGCTCCGTAAAGAGGTTGGCAAACGTCTTGCTCAGGTCCACGTCAATCTCCTTACCCGTACCTAACTTAATAATACGCTCGGCCTCAACGTCGCTGACAATGCTGATGCTGGTCAAGGCTGCGTCGGGCTTGGCCATCATCCGCTCTACAGTCACCTTCACGGCATCTGCGAGGCTCTGCATCAGGCGGGAGGAGTACTTGCCATTATCATATTCCACACAGACACTGGGCTGCCCGGCCACCTGAGCAATGAAGAAAGTGATGGGGAACTTGGGTATCTGGAGTTCCATATTCTCGATCTCCAACGGGGCTCCCTGACAGACGTACTGGCTGTTGATGCCCAATTGATAGACATACTGTATCTCGGCCGTCAGTCCATAGTCAGCGGCAATCTGTGCGAACGGATAGTTCTCGTGACGCAATGTCTCGTCGAAGTTTTCGCTGACCTCCTGCAAAAATTCTTTCACGGTTTGCTTTCCAATAGTAGCACTCAGGGCCAGCGTATTGACAAACATACCTACGGTGTTGCGGATATGCAGGTTGCTGCGACCGCTTGAGACGGTGGTGATACAAACCTGCTCACTGTTGGCAAAGCGCGACAATGAATAATTGATAGCCGCGAGAATCAGGTGGGCTGGTGTCATATTGCTATGGCGACAAAAGGCGTCTATAGCCTCGATGTCAAGAGCAGCGACAGCCTTGCCGATAGTACCCTTGCTGGGATTCGGCAGGTCGGGACGAACCTCCGTAGCGGCTTCCACCATAGACAGCCGCTGTTTGAAGAAGGCCGCAGCAGCCTGATAGTCTGCCCCACCTTCAGCGGCCTTCTCTGCTGTCACGTATGCTGCATAATTCTGGTCTTCGGCTTCGATCGTCTCACCGTTCATGATACTGCATAGTTGTTGCAGGAAGATGTCGGAAGAGCCACCATCGAACACAAGATGATGCACATCCATCAGCAGATAAGTCTGCTCGTCTGTAACCACTATCTCAAAACGATAGAGCGGACCCGTGCTGAGGTCGAAGGGCTTTACGAAATCCTGTCGATACTGCGTCAGTTCCTCCTCGCTCATCTGTTTTACGGGCGTCTCTACAACCTGCTCCAAATCAACGGTCTGGCTGATGCCTTCTGGACCATTACCGAAGTGAACCGTCATCTGAGGATGCGCCTTGATGAGCGTCCTGACAGCTTCGGCAAGTGCTGTCGTGTCCGTATCCTTTTGGAACTTGATGCAATATGGGATGTTGTACAGCGTCGATGTGGGATTCTTCAGGCAGTCGAGATAGACACCAGTCTGGGCGTAGCTCAATGGGGTAGACCCACCCCCGTCCCCTCCCTGTGAGGGAGGGGCGTAGTTACCTTGCTGCTGAGAGGAATGCGTAGGAGTATCTGCTCCCCTCTCTTCGGGAGAGGGGTTGGGGGTGAGGCTCCTCCATATTTCATTCTCAATGCTTTGCAGCGTACCGTTCTTTACCAGTGATTTCGCATCGAGCGTAATGCCATAGCGTTTGTTCACCTGTATGGCCAGCTTGATGGCGGAGATGGAAGTCAGACCAGCATGTCCCAAAACGGTAGTGATGGCAAAATCGGTATTGCCGATGATGCCGGCAACCATCTCATGCAACTCTTCCTCAAGCAAATTCATGGGCACATCGGCTCTTTCCTCTTCCCTCTCACCTCTTGCCTCTTTCTCCGGTTTCGGCAAGGCGCGCTTGTTCACTTTTTGGTTCTGGTTCAGCGGAATCTTTTCAATCTGCATCGTCGCGGCTGGCACCATGTATGGCGGTTTCTCTTCCAGGATAAAGTTGTTGAGGGCATTAATGTCAATCTGCTCATCAGCAACGATATAGGCAGCGATGAACTTCCCGCCGCCCTCGTCATCGAAGGCCTGCACCGTGGCATCCTTGATGCCTGGGAACTGGCGGATGACGGCTTCCACTTCCTTCAGCTCGACGCGGAAGCCACGGATCTTCACCTGGCCATCCCTGCGGCCAATAAACTGGATGTTGCCGTCGGGCAGATAGCGCACAATATCGCCGGTGCGATAGGCACGGATGTATTTCTCCTCGGTGGTAAATGGATTCTGGACAAATACTTCTGCGTTTTTATCCGGACGGTTCAAGTAGCCGAGTGCCACTTGCGGACCGGCTGCCCACAATTCACCCAAAGCGCCCACAGGCAGACGGTGGCACTGCTGATCGACTACATAAAGCCGCACATTGTCCATAGGCTTGCCGATGGGCACGTCCGTGTCTTTCTTTGTAATAGGATAGATAGTGATGAGGATGGTGGCTTCTGTGGGGCCATAGCCGTTGTGCAACTGATAGCCCTGAGGCGGAGCAATACTGGCCAGTTTCTCTCCCGCCATGGGTGATGTGTTCGCGCTCCAGGTATTCGTTGAGCGACACAAGATCCAGGCGCAGTTCCTCAGGAATGATGTGTACGGTGGCACCGCCCGTCAGTGGCGGATAGATACCCTCCTGGTGTACATCGAAGCCATAGCTGGCATACTCAGCCACGTTGTGCTCTGGCTTAAGGTCGTAATATTTCCAGTACCAGTTGCAGTAACACACCAGATTGCCATGCGTCAGTTGGCAGCCTTTGGGAACACCTGTCGATCCACTGGTATAGAGCAGGATGAAACGGTCGGATGGGGAAAGTTGAGCGTTGAGCTTTGAGAGTTGAGCATTTGCTTCCGATGTGAGGGGCCAGCGTATTCATCTACCAGCTCACGCAGCGACTCGTCGGCAATGAGCAGTCGGGCAGCAGCATCTTTCACCATGAAGTTCAGACGCTCCTTCGGATATGTGGGGTCCAGCGGCTGGTAGGCACAGCCGGCCTTCAGCACGCCGAGCGAGGCAATAGCCATCCACTCGCAGCGAGGAATGATGACAGACACGGCATCGCCAATGCCCAGGCCCTTGGATGCGATATAGGCTGCTATGCGGTCACTGATATCGTCCACCTGGGCGTATGTGTAACGATGGTCCTTGAAGACGACGGCTTCGGCATCTGGCGTTGTCTTGGCCTGACGGCGGAACAGCGATACCACCGTCTGGGTGTCATCGTATGGCCTGTCGGTATCGTTGAACGAGTCAAGCAGCGCCAGCTGCGATGTGTCGGCAATCCGGATGTCCGAGAGCTTGGTCTCAGTAAGTAAACCCTCCACCACATTTTCATAGCTCTCCAGGAACTGGTTGACCAACTGCTCTGAATAGAGATTGGACTTGTACTCTGCCTTCACGAGGTAATGACCGTCCTGGATCAGTGCCTTCACGAAGAAGGGTACTCCCAGGGTGGTGTTGCACAGCTGTTCCGACTGCACGTGCTTACCGCCAACCTCTACATTGTCGAGCACAAAGCCGTGCCAGGCGAAATAGGTACCTATCTGCAGGTTCAGGTCGCTTACCGCGTCAGTAAACGCATACAACCCGTGCTCCCTGCAACCCGTCATCTGCTCCTGTCCGGCCTTCAGGAAGTCGAGCACAGTCGTCTCGTCGGTGAAGTGTGCATAGACGGGCACTGTCTTGACCAGCATTCCGACTGTATGTGCTGTCCGACGGTCGTGGCGACCACTAACGATGGTGCTGAACAGTGCCGCCTGCTCGTTATTGTATTTAGCCAGCAGGTAGCTGTAGGCCGCCGTGAAGAGGGTGCTCTTGAAGATGCCATGTTCGCGGCAGAAGGCATCCACACGGGCACTGTCCACATGCATGCACCGCGATGCCAGAGCGTCCGCATCCTCGTTGCCGTCAAGGTTGGGCAACAGGGGCGAGAAGCAGTCGCCGCAGTCGAACTCTCGTGCATACCACTGCTTGTCGGCCTCAAACTGGGGCGTCTTTCGCAGTTCGTCTTCTTCGAGGGCCAACTCGGCCATCGTGATTGTCTCGGATGTCAGTTCCTTGCCCTCGTAGGCTGCCTCTACGTCGTTCAGGAGCACCTTCAGCGTCGAGCCGTCGCCAATGATATGGTGGATGTCCAGGAGCCAATAGTAGTGCTCGTCGTCGCGCAACATCCGCATACGGAAGAAATGGTCGTTATAGAGGTCGAACGGCTGGATAAAGCCTTCTATGGCAGCCTTGATGTCTGTGACATGCTCAACTTCCAGCGCCCATTTCTCTGTGTCATCGACCGTCTGTATCGGGTCGCCGTGTTCGTCCACTCCTATGCGTGTCAGGAGAGTTGGATGGGCGGCTACAGCAGCTTCTATAGCCGTCTTGAGCCTGTCCTCGTCCAGACTGCCGTCGAACGTATATAAATAAGGTATGTTGTAATACGCCTCGCCCGGGTGCTGGGCGCACTCCACATAAAGGCCATACTGCGATTTTTTCAAAGGGGCAAATGTTTTCATAATCAATTTTATTCTATTGTTTAGGATCTGTTAATTCAAACTTGACATGTGTCATCTTGTGGAGCACGAAGATGACCACCATCTCAATGGTGTAGGCTGTCAGGAAACCATACCATATCCATTCTTCAGCATACAGGGAAAACAGCCACAGCACGGGGACGACCGTCAGCGACAGGGCGAAGGAAATGAAGAGTGCCATGTGGTGATGGTTGTATAGCTTGTAGACTATCATGATGGTGTAGATGTAGCAGAAGGGGATGAGACAGACGGCGAAGATGCGCAAGGCACGGCAGCCTTCGGCAATCAAGTCGCTCTCGTTGGCACCAAAGAGCATCACGATGCTCTCAGGCCATACCCATACAAAGATGCAGGTGATGGCCATTGCTATGGTAATGAAGTTGAACGACTTGCGCAGCACCAGCGTGAAGGCCTCGTTGTCGCCCTTACCCACCTGGATGGAGCCCAGCGACTGGATTGTGCGGCAGACACCTCCCAGGAACAGGTTGTATATCAGCAGCAGGTTCATACAGAGGGCAAAGGCATAGATACCGGTACGCCCCAAGGATGACAATATGATCTTGTTGGATGCAAACATCAGTACTGTCAGACAGATGGAGGCGATGGCCAGCGGTGCGCCCTGCGAGATGATAGAGCCGAAAACTGGTTTCTGGCGCCCACCAACAAGTCGCAGATGATTCTCTTTTGAAAGGAAATGAATGGCCATCATGGCGATGCCCACCACATGACCGATGACGGCAGCCCAAGCGCTGCCCTCGATGCCCCAGCCGAAATACTTGATGAACACGACGTCGAGCACCAAGTGAACGACATT
>ONKL01000087.1 GCA_900318395.1 uncultured Prevotella sp. | reverse complement strand
AATTAATGGTGGTCGTTGTACTGGCCTTGGTAAGTTTGGCTGGCGCGGCACAGAACTTTAGAGCGAATCTCGATGAGAGTGTGAAACCCGGTGACGACTTCTGGCAGTATGCCGTTGGTTCGTGGCTGAAGAACAACCCGATAGACAAGGAGTACCCGATGAATGGTGCTTTTGTTGATCTGATGAAGCAGAACGAAGTGCGCATCAATGCACTGATTATGAAGTATGCTAATGAAAAGAACCTGCCACAGGGCAGCGACGGGCAGAAGATCGGTGCGCTCTATCGCCTTTACATGGACAGCGTGGCGCGTAACAAGATGGGCTATGAGCCGATCCTGCCTTACCTGAAGCAGGTACGTGCCATCAAAACTCGCGAAGAGGCCCTGAAGCTGATGGCTGCATTCGATGCCAAAGGCTTTAATACAGCACCCTACGGTATCAGCCTGAGTCTGAATCCGTTCAACTCGTCGGAGTATATGATGAGCGCTGGTCATGGGGGTGCCACTTTGGCTCAGGAATATTATGCCAATCCCAACGAGCAGCAGAAGGCTGAAGTGGCTGCCAAGAAAAGTTTGTATAAGGATCTTCTGAAGATGGTGGGCAACAGCGATGCCGATGCCGAGCGCATGATGCAGGCAGAATGGGCCATCGAGCACAGAATTGGTGTCAAGACGCTGAACCAGGTGGATAGGCGCGACCCGATGAAGACCAACCACATTCTGCCGTGGGAGCAGTTGTTGCAGGATTTCAAGGGCATCGACTGGGTGGGCTATCGCGACGCCCTCAACTATCCGAAAGATATCGACCAGGTGAACGTGAGTGAGCTGGAGCCACTGCATGAGGTGGAGAAGCTGCTGGCCGAAACAAGTGTCGAGGACTTGAAGGCCTATATGGAACTGTGTGTCGTCAAAGCCTACAGTGAATACCTGAGTGATGACTTCACTGATCGTCAATTTGAGTACTCAAAGGCCGTCAATGGCATACAGGAACAGAAACCCCGCTGGAAGCGTGCCGTCGCCGAAATCGATGATAATCTGGAGGAGACTATTGGAAAACTCTATGTGGCAGAATATTTCCCCGAAACCAGCAAACAGCGTGCCTATCGTATGGTGAAAGACCTGCAGCAGGCCTTCGAGGATCGTCTGAAGGATAATACCTGGATGAGCGACTCCACCAAGGCCAAGGCCCTGGAGAAGCTGCATGCCATGCATATCAACGTAGGTTATCCCAACAAGTGGGAAGATATGGAGAAGCTCATTGACATCCGCGAGGATCTGAACCTCGTAGAAAACTTTATCCGCATCACACTGGAGTCACGTGCAGCCTTGATACGTAAGTATTGGCATAAGCCCGTGGATAAGACCATTATGCCATTCTCTCCACAGACGGTAAATGCCTGCTATGTTCCGATGTTCAACAGCATCAACTTCCCCGCTGCCATCCTGCAGCCTCCGTTCTTCGATCCTGAGGCCGACTATGTCTGCAACTACGGTGCCGTTGGAGCCGTCATCGGTCATGAGATGAGCCACGGCTTCGACGATCATGGTTGTCAGTACGATAAGGATGGTTGGTTCTCAAAGCAGGAGGCTCTGCCCGGACTCTTTGTCAACGGTCAGAAGACCCTGGGCGAGAACATCGGTGACAACGGTGGTATTCAGGTGGCCTATCGTGCCTTTGAGAACCGCATGAAGCAGGAGCCTCTGAGCACTATCGACGGCTTTACCCCTGCCCAGCGCTTCTATCTGGCCTACGCTCGCCTCTGGGCCAGCAATATTACGCCTGAGTTCCTCGCTAGAGTCGTCAACAGCGATGTACACTCACCGCACATTTTCCGCGTGAATGCCGCCCTGCCGATGATCGACAGCTGGTACGATGCCTTCAACATCCAGCCCACCGACAAGATGTTCATCCCCAAGGAGAAGAGAGCATTAGTATGGTAAGAACGACAATGGTTAAACTAAAAAAATGATATATTAAATATGACATGGCCAAGTTAAGTTGATACAAAGATGGATATAGATTTAAAATATAGGCTTATATTCGGCAACATCATTGACCTGGATGGTGATCAGCCGCAAGAACTCATGTTGGAACAGGGGAGCCAGAAGAAAATCTCCGATGGTAAGAAAAACTATCTCCTGTTGCTCTGCGGCATCAAGGTCAACCGTAAGATCTATCAGCCTACGGAGATAGAGGCTGAACTGGATATCGTAGAGCTCATCGAAGGCGCATCAAACCAGCAAGAGACTACTGCGCCCCAGTTCGACGACGTAAGCCAACTGCTGTTGCAGAGGATGGTGACGCTTGATGTCGTGGTGGACGGTATTGCTGACGACGTTGCCACAAACTGCTATGTGTATGAGCTCATCCCCCAGCTGCAGCATGATATCCACGGTACTAAGATGTATGTGAAGCTGAGAATCTTCAGCGTGGACAAGCTGATGACCCTTAACAAGTACAGCAAGGCCTACGTGGCCCGCAAGCTCGGCTCTGAGATCCTGAAGCCGGAGAGCATGAACTTCGGAACCTTCTCGGAGAAAGAGCCCCTGATAGCGTCCGACGTCACAGGCATGCAGCATCTGATGTACACCGACGGCGGCGTGAGAATGGAGTTCATACAGCCCTATCTGGTACAGTATAATGAGTCGTTCTACGACTTCCTGGTGCGCACCTCCAACCGTTGTGGAGAGTTCCTCTTCTTTGAGGACGGCAAACTGGTGCTGGGCCTGCCGGAAAGGAAATCAGAAAGCGATCCGAAAAAAGAATCGATTGTAAAGATCAGTGACTATGTGACGGTGACTGCCTTGGAGAGGTCGGCCGATCCGCTGAAGATCAGTGGGTATGCCCGTGACAGCGTGAAGAACGGTAAAGGCGCAGTGCAGGGAACGCCAGATGCCAAGCCGACCAAGGAGGGCGAGACATTTCCCGAACTGAACTTTTCGGCCATTGCTCGAGAGAAGACCGGTTTCCCCGAGGATGTCTTCCCCATGTATGCTTCGAGCAATGCCGAACTGGCTCAGGATGACTACATCTTCCCGCTCTACGTGGACAAATTCACCAATAGGACACGTGAGCTGAACTATGACGGCGATCCCGGCCAGGCTGCCCTGGGCAGAATGATGCTTTTCGGCAAGACCCTGTTAGGCAACGAAATACCGGACCCAGGATTAGGAGTTGCTGTCACTTTTCTCCTGGACGGAGTCTTAAACGAAGCTATTCCACAAGCATTGGCTTCTTTGAGGATATTCTCGTTCAACGGCGGACAGGCCGCGCGGTATATGGGAGGCCTGGTAGGGAAAAGCGATCAATGCAGCGAGCAGAAAGCCGTGCAGTTCGGTACGCTGAACAGCGATGGATGGACTACCCTGAATTACTATCAGGATATCCACCGGCATGAGGAGGAACAGCAGCGGAAGATCGTGTGCATCAACATGGGCACCAAATTTGCCAACGTGAAGTTAGGGCAGAAGATCAAGGTCAATGGGCTCGACGATACCTATGTCATCATTCAGATAGAGCAGAACTCCGAGGAGGCCTGGAATCGCGACTACGATAGATACGACAAGGCGGCCGATGACAAATACGCCGGCAGCCGTTCGCTCAAGATCTATGCCATTCCAGGGTATGGTGAAAAAAAGAATCAGTTCATTCCTCCTGTGCAACCTGTACCTGTCATCCGGAAAGTGGGCCCGCAGACTGCCTTCATAGCCGACAATGAAGACCCGAAGTTCCAGGGGCGTGTGCGCATTGCCTTCCCATGGCAATCACTCAATAGTCCGGAAAGGGGGGAGCTACGTAAAGTGGTCATCAAGCTTAAAGAGGTAGAGGACTATATTGAGACCCTCAGAAACAAGAAGAAAGTGCTTCTGGATGAGGCGACAAGAGCCAGTCAGTTCGTCGAGGAGCTGAAGGACTATGTAAAAGCCACGAAGGAAGGCCGTATAGAGCTGCTTCAGTCCAGGAATAGTCGAGTTGAAGAACTCGAAAAGGATATCGAAGCGCTCAAAACTTCACAGACTATTACCGGCAGTGAAGAAAAGAGTGCCCAGCTAAAAAAGAGCCGGGATGAAATTGCTGAATTTGTGGCAGCAGCCAAGGAGCACGACGCGAAGAAGGGCAAGGCAGACTATCGGGATCTTGAGAAGGATAATACGGTCATCTGTAAGTATAAAGAAATCTATGATAAGAAGAACAAGGCGTACCTGAAAGCAACAGCCGACTTGAGCCGGGCCGAGAGCAAGCAGAAAGAGACGAAAAGACAAAGCCAGGAACTGCAACAGAGGGTTCAGCTCGACGTGAAGGCCATGGCCACGCCGTGGGTGCGCGTTGTCACGCCGATGGCCACGCCAGGCGGCGGCACGTTCTTCCGCCCCCGGGTAGGCGACGAAGTGCTGGTGAACTTTGAGAACGACAATGTGGAGCGTCCATACGTCATAGGCAGTGTCTTCTCCAAGAACAACCTCACCCCCGACGAGAAGATGTATCGCCAGCGTGGCACTGAGTTGCAGGGCAAGGATGTCTCCATGTCTTTGGTTTCGCCTAACGGCCATCATATCACCTTTACCGACCCCGTAGGCGGCACCAACTTCCTGTCCAATCTGGTTTCGCCGGGATTGGGACTGTTGGGCACTATCGTGGGAGGGCCGTTCACTGATCAGTTGCCAGGCGCTAAGGACCTGGCAGGTGGCATCCATATCGGCGACCGTCACGGCATCTACGAGATTGACATGAAGAGCCATAAGCGCTCCATCGAGATCAAGTCGCCTTTCGGCACGGTGGAAATCGATGCCTTCTCTGGCATCACCATCAGTGCCCCCAACGGCGATGTCACCATCAGGGGAAAGAACATCAACCTGGAGGCAGGCAATAAGGTCAACATCCGCTCGGGAATGAATATTGACGACCCGGGCCTGGGTGACCCGGAAGGCTCGAAGTACAAGTGGGGTAAGGCTCTTACTGACATCTTCGCCGAGATTATACCTGCAGAAATCAATAAGTATATGTTCGCCTCGATCGTTGACCTGTCGTACATCCGCCATGTCGTAGAGGTGTTCGTACGCCCCGTGGACGGTACGCTGAAACTCAAGTCGAAGCGCTACCTGATGCTGGAGGCCGGCAATGGCAATGCCACCATCCGCCGTGACCGCTATGCCAAGGCGGTGGAAGAAAAGAAGGAGTCGCAGGAGGAATTCTACAAGGCATTGCTCACCTGTGTGAAGTTCATCAGTGAGAAGGTTGATCTCTTCTACGATACCTATGAGACGTTGTGGATAGACGGCTACAAGAAGAAGACCGAGTACCTTGAAAAGGCCGGATGGGTGTTGAAGGATGAGAAGCAACCTGACTTGGCTGAGATAGCATCAAAAGCCAATGAGTGGGACGATCAGAAGATTACCCAGGACACCTTTGAGAGTCATTTTGTTGAGACAGGTATTCTGTTCAGAGAAGGAGCGAAGCACAATCAGATTACAACCAGCCCCATCCTGAAGTTCGACTACATCAAGGATTCTGCAAGGGCCTTTGGCGAGAGTGCTTTCAAGATGTACCAACATATGGAGTCCTTCGATCGTTTCTTAAATGACGGCTCAGATCTTCCATTAGGCAAATTTCAGTGGATGGATAAAAACTTCTCAGCTGCGCTTATTGACATGGATGAAAAGATCTTATGGGCAAAAGGCTGGAAAGCGCTATATAACGATGGTAATCAACATCAGCTTTTCAATGATTTGGATCCTAACCCCAAAGCAGACAAGTTTGCGATGCAAAACAAAACATTCCACAAGCGCAAACTGCTGCTGGCTTTTATTAACGAGGTGGCTCATTCTCCGCAGAATGTTCAAAACAAGTACTTCGAGTGTAACCTCAAGATGGATTATGTGATGACGACCCAGTCACTTCGTCAGGAATACTATTGGAACCGTATGGTGTTCAATCTCGACAGAGCAGAGAAATACCAAAAGAACAATTACAAGCGCAAGTTGCGTGACAGCACAGCTGGTATCTTCATAAGCACGGCCAAGAAAATCGCGGCTCCCTTCGACCGAGACATCTGGAATGACGCAGCCGACGGGCAAATACTCTTCTCCGACCAAGAGAGCAAGACCCTCAACTTCCAGGGCGAGGGCCTCCATGAGGAGAGCAGTTCGAACATCGGCACGCTGGATCACCTGAAGAAGGAACTGATGGCCATTAAATAAAGGTAAAAGAGTAAAAAGGTAAAAAATGGATTATATATTCGAGGACTGGGAGAAGAAGCTCTCCACATTTGAGAGTAGCGTAGAGAAAGACCTGGCGGAGATCAGGAAGTGCAAGGCGGAGATGCAGCAGATGAAACTCGACGTGGTGGCAGAGCTGCAGAAAGGCCGCTATGTGCGTGATACTCAGCGGCTGGTGCTGTCGGCACCCGAGATCATCATCGGCAATGTAGACCGCAGCGGAACCCTCTTTGCAGGAGGCTCCAAGGTCATCGTCCGTGGTACGCAGGTAGGTGTCGAGGGAGCAGGTGAGGGTGGACGACTGGATCTCCGAGCACCTAGCATCCGTGAGATTGCCGAAGACCCGGGCACCGACGGACGTGAACACGTGGTGGGATCGCTGTCCGAGGTGGTCAGCCAGGCACGTAACATCATCATCCAGAGCGACGATGCAGAAGGGGCGTTCTCAGCCCCCGCTGCCCCCACAGGCGGCAGCGGCGTGCGCATCCATGCCGACAAGACCATCGACGTGCATGCCGCCATGACGGCGGAAAGCCGTGAGGAGCGTCTGACGAATCTCATCAGTGAAACCGAGAAACAGAAAAGCTACCTGAAAGAGCAAGCCAGTGCCCATAAGAAGTCGTTCACCGATCTGAAGAAAGAGATGCAGGATCTGATAGAGAAGCGAGATACGCTGGCGAAAGACTACGGCAACGTCCGTACTAACTACCGGGAAATCAAGAATGTGTCTGAAGAGATAGAGGCGCTCTCCATGTCGATTACGGAGGAGACCTACGCCTATGCGGAGATCCTGTCGATGCTGGCAGAGACAAACCGAAGGCTGAAGTGCTTTAAGGACGAGAAGTCGAAGATTAAGAAGGGCGACGACTTCAAGAAAAAGCCGACGGGAGCTGCTGTCAACATTACGGGTGAGAACATCAACCTGTTGTCTGCCGACGGCGAGCACAACCTGCGCGACAACAAGGAATCGGGTGTCACCATCACAGCCAACACGGTGGGCATCACTTCCTTGGATAAGGAAGGGGCACTGAATAAGGAAGGCAGGGTGAGCGTTGTGGCCAAGAACATTGAGATGGCTACAGCAGGCACTGCTGATCTGAAATTCGACGATGAGGGTAAACTTGAGAAGGGTACCTTTGCTGCTGAGGGCGACTTCAAGCTGACGTCGAAGAACATCACCATCGAGGCTGTCGATTATGAGGTGGCAGACAAGAAATATAAGGAGAAACAGCTCACTGACGACAGCAAGATCAAACTGCGTGCCAAGACCATCGAGGTATCCACCGAGAACTCGGCCAACGTGGAGGTGGATGAGAAAGGCAAGATCACCAAGGCGAACTACACCTCGGAGGGTGACATCATCGTACACTCGAAGACCTTCACCATGGAGAGTGTCGATACAGACATAGAGAACGGCGAGGCTAAGGAGAAAGCCCTCACGGCAGACAGCAAGGTGGCTATCCGTACCGAGAAGACCGATGTCTCGGCCACCGATACCGAGGGCAAGGCCACGGGCAGCGTGAGCATCAATGCCAAGGCCGTCGGCCTGAAGTCGATGGACGTGGAGAAGGAGAAGCGCACCGACGACAAGCTGGCCGCAGGCAGCACGATGACCATCGTCGCGGAGAAGATGTATGTGGGTGCAAAGTCGAAGGATGTGAAGTCGAAGAAGGTGCAGGTGATGTCGGAAGAGATCGGTGCCTTTGCCGACAAGACGCTGGAGATCCAGCAGGACGA
>ONKL01000085.1 GCA_900318395.1 uncultured Prevotella sp. | reverse complement strand
CGCCTTCCACTTTCGTGCCAAAAATATCGAATCCGTAACTTTAACCATTTTTAGGCACGGATTAACACGGCTCTCTTTGAGAGACACGGCTGAATAAAAAAAGCAGTGTGAATCCGTGGAATCCGTGCCAAAACAAAAAAAACGAAACGCTTTACTGTTAGAGGGCGATGGCAGACTCCAGTGCCAGGTGCATCATCTCGGTGAAGGCGTTCTGACGCTCTTCGGGGGTGAGTTCGTGCTTGGTGACGAAAGAGTCGCTGATGGTCAGCAGCGCGGCTGCACGCTTGTTGAGCATGTTGGCATTATGGAAGAGGGCGAAACTCTCCATCTCTACACAGTCGGCTCCTGTGCGCTCTGCAATGTCTTGCCATGTGCCTTGCGAGGGGTCGGTATAGAACACATCTGAGGTGAGCAGCTTGCTCATCTGCAGATTCATACCCAGTTCTTGGGCTTTCTGACGGATGACATCGTTGAGCTCTTTGCTGGGGAAGAGCTTGTGGGAGGTCTCTCCATTTTGGACGTGTGCATAGGTGGATTCGCTGATCGAACACTCGGCCAGTGTGACGTCCATCACATTGAGCCAGTCGCGATAGCTGCCTGCCGATCCGATGCGGATGATGTTCTCGACACCATAGAATTTGAAAAGCTCCCATGAGTAGATGCCCATGCTGGGTATGCCCATGCCGCTTGCCATGACTGAGACGGGCACCCCCTTGTAGGTTCCCGTAAAGCCCAGAACGTTTCTGACGGATGTCACCAACTCGGCATTCTCCAAGAAGGTTTCGGCTATAAACTTTGCACGAAGCGGGTCGCCTGGCATCAGGACGGTTTTGGCAAATGCATCTTCACGCGCCGAGATATGGGGCGTACTAAAAATCTTTGTTTCCATAATGCTTGTTTATTTTAATGTTGACACCTTATTATATATAGGCGACTTAGCAGCTCATGAGGGCATCGAGCGCATCCTGCTCGCCTACGACCCAGATGATGTCGCCTGGCTGGAACTTGCGAGTGGGGGCATAGCGCGAGAGGCTCTCCTTGCCTTCCTCGAGACCGATGACCATACAGCTGTAGAGGTCGCGGATGCCGCTCTCGATGAGGTTCTTGCCCACAAAGGGACTGTCCTCGCCGATGACAAGCTGGCGCAGCTTCATCTCGCGGTTCTCCCAGTCGTAGTCCTCACCCAGCACCTCCTTCTCGATGGCCTCGCGGAAGGCTGTGAACTGCTCGTCACTACCGATGACCTGCAGCACATCGTTGGGGAAGATGACATAGTCGCCATCAGGAATATTAATACGCATGTTGCCGCGCATGATGCTGATGACATGGATGCCATACTTACGACCCAGGTCGAGCTGCCTCAGCGTGGATCCCATCCACATCGAATTGAAAGGCAACTGGAAGTCGGCAATATGGATATCGCGATCGAGCAGACGACCCTCGTAGAGGGGACGCTTCTTGCCATGCACCTGAGCCTCGATGTCGCGCGAACGGAGGTTCTGCACAAACAGGCGCTCGAGGGTGATGCTACGACGCTTCACGGCACGCGAGAGGATGATCAGTCCCAGGGCTACCACTCCGATGGTGATGACGAGCGCATTGGTGAAGTGGCTGAGCTTATGACAGATATAGAAGATGAAGGAGAGGGCAATGACCACGCGCACGATCACCGTGAAGATGAGGGGCAGGCGGTTGCGATTGCTCTCTGCCCACAGGGCCTTCCACTCTTCGCTGCGATTCTTCTTCATGACCATCGCACGCAGGAACGGTGAGATGAGGATGACGGTGACAATGCCCACAATGGCATTGGCCCACAAACGATTTTCGTCTCCCAGCAGCTGGTGCATGAACGGCAGGAAGAAGGTGAACAGCACGGCGATGGCTGCCGATGTGAGGATCGAGTAGATCAGCACGTTGACTCCCATCTGGGCGAGCAGACTCTTCCACTTGCTCTGCTCCTGAGTGTGGGTGCTACCCATGGAGAGGCGATTCATCGACTGAATAAGTCGGGAAGGCAGATGGCGCTCCAGGCGGGAATAAACCGGGGTGGCAAACCGTATCATGTAAGGTGTGAGGAATGTGGTTATAACGGATACAGCCACCACCACCGGATAGAGGAAATCGCTGATGACACCGAGCGACAAGCCCAGCGAAGCGATGATGAAAGAGAACTCACCGATCTGCGCCATCGAGAAACCGCAACGCATGGCCGACTTAAGCGACTCGCCTCCGAGCATGAAGGAGAAAGTGCCGAAGATGGCCTGTCCCACCAGGATGGTGAGCACGAGCATCGCGATAGGACCAGCATAGTCGACGAGGATCTTAGGATCGACGAGCATACCCACCGACACGAAGAAGATGGCTCCGAAGAGATTCTTCACAGGCTCGACGAGCTTCTCGATCTTCTCGGCCTCGATGGTCTCGGCCAGGATACTACCCATGATAAAGGCTCCGAAGGCTGAGCTGAAGCCTACCTTCGTGGAGAAGACGGCCATCGCGCAGCAGAGACCCAGCGACACCACGAGCAGCACCTCGTTATTGATGAGCTTGCGCACATGTTTCAGGAACAGGGGAACGGCGAAGATACCCACAATGAGCCACAGGATGAGGAAGAAACCGATCTTCATGATTGAGCCGAGCAACTGGCCGCCATCGGGATTGTTGCCACTGGCAATGGCACTCAGCATCACCATCATGACAATGGCCAGGATATCCTCGAGGATAAGCACCGACATGACAAGGCCCGCAAACTGCTGCTGGCGGAGACCTAAGTCGTCGAAGGCCTTATATATAATAGTGGTGGACGACATGGCGAGCATACCACCGAGGAAGATACAGTCCATCTTGCTCCAACCGAAGGAGTAGCCCACGAGCACACCCAGCATCGACATACAGAAGATGATGGTGCAGGTGGAGATGACAGGCGAGGCGCCCATCTTCAGGATCTTCTTGAACGAGAAGTCGAGTCCAAGCGAGAAGAGGAGGAACATCACACCGATGTCTGCCCAGAGATGCACATTCTCGTGATCGACAACGGAAGCTGTGTAGGGCATATTGGGACTCACGAGGAATCCGGCAACGATGTAACCCAGCACCAGCGGCTGTTTAAGTTTCTTGAAAATCAGGGTCACGATACCTGCCACTACCAGCATCAGCGCCAGGTCCTGAATCATTGAAGGAAGTTCTGCCATAGTTTATTGGTTTTTATTTCGTTTTTACATTTTCACATTTCCCTTAGTACCACTGCACGGCATTTGTGCTGCTCGAGCGCTTGTCGTACTTCAGGGCATCCGTCAGCGTGGCGGCATTACACCTGAAGGAGAAGTTATAGCTGGTGTAGGGGGCAAGCACCACTGAGCACGACATGTTGAAACAGTGGAGGTCGCGGGAGAGCGAGGCGGTGGTCATTGAGATTCTCTTGGCCTCGAAGTCGTAACCAGAGGAGAAGTTGATATCCCAGCCATCGCTGATACGGATATCACCGCTGAAGTTAAGTCCCTGAGTAATCTTATAGGGATAGCGCATCTTGTCGTAGTTGAACTTGCTGACATCGGTATTCTCGCGCACGCTGATATTATAGCCGATGCTCAGGTTCCAGGGTATCTTGAAGGCCATGTAGCCGTCTTCGTCAGTCTCGGCCTTGTCGCCGCTGCTCTTACGGCTGCTGCCTCGCTTGGCTTTCTCCATGTCCTTGTCAATGTTCGAGTCGATGCCATTGTCGAATTCATCATCATCTTCCTGCTTCTTGTTCTTCTTTTTGTCATCGACATCCTCACCGCGCAGACGCTTGATCCAGTTGCTGATCTTCTCGTTGCTCAGACTATAGGAGAGGTTCTGTGACAGACCCGTGAAGCGTCCGAACTTACCCTTCTGCCAGTAGGTGGTGTGATCGCTGACCACTGGGCGCCCCAGACTGTCGAGCTCGTAGACATACGAGGCGAAGGTGGTGTTGAGGTTCAGGGTATAGCTCTTCGAGAGCTTCAGGCGCAAGGTGGTCTGCAGGTCGCTCAAGGGGCGCTTATCTGCCACGAGGTCATAGCTCATGCCGAGCTTCAACTCATCAATCAGACTGATCTTCTTGAAACCAGTAGAGTCCTTATCCGACTTGACCTTCATCTCGACATTGTTGGAGAGGTCGAAGTTGATGCGGCCTGAGCGATCGCCCGGCACTGCATAGCCACGACCTGCGTAAGGCGAATAGCGTACCATCTCGACACTACCATCGGCATTCGTGCGCTGATAGGTGTCATAGTAGCCATAACGGTCTGACGTGAAATCGGGCTGATAAGAGAAGCTGATATTCGGAGTGAGCACGTGGCGGATGGCCTGAACCTTATCACCGAAGAGCTTGCGGCTAGGGATATAGAAGCCATAGAGCGTGGTCGTAGCACTCAGATTGGCATTCCAGCTGTACATATTGTAGAAGCCACTCAGGGTATCTGATACCTCGCGCTGGTTCTTGGCATCCCACGACTTCTTGGTCTTACTGAGCAACATCACATCGGTAAAGGTGACATTCGGAGTCAGCGTCAGATAGTCGAAGAGCGTGAAGTTGGCCTGGATAGGTATCCTATGATCCATACCGTTCGACCAGTCCTTCGAGAGACTGGAGTGCAGCACACGGTCCTCCTTCGTGCTGATCTCGTTTTTCAGATGACCCGTATAGCTCAATGAGATCTTCTCGTACCAGCGTTCCGAGCCCACAGCCTTCTTACGCTTGAAGGGGTAGAAACGTGAGATGCTGAAGTTGACATCGGGCAGTTTCAGCGTAAGCGTAGAATCGCGCATGTTCTGGTCGATACTCGTCGTTGAGGTGATACCCAGACCGATACTCGAGAAGTTGACATTATAGGTCACCGAAGAGGTACGTGTGGTCTGTGTACGCTGCTGCGGATTGTACATCGAGGTGAGGTTGTTGTTCTCGTAGTTGGATGTGGCGAAGTTCACACTGGCGGTGAGCGAGTGGAAGGGGTTCGCCTTCTGATCCTGGCGGTGACTCCATGTCAGCTTATAGCTCGACTCATGCCTGAAGTCCTCATCATTCCTCTCGCCTGAGCGCGAGTCCTGATAGCTGAAATAGAACGAGCCGTTGTAGCGATAGCGCTTCTTATAGTTAGATGTGGCTGATATTCCCCACGAGCCCTTGGTGTAGATTTCGCCCAGGAGCTTCAGGTCCATCTTGTCGTTGATAGCAAAGTAATAGCCGCCATCGCGCAGGTAGAAACCTTTATCCATCTCATCACCATAGGTCGGCATGATGATACCGCTGGAGTAGCTCTTCGTGAAGGGGAAGAAACCGTAGGGCACAGCCAGTGGCAGGGGCACATCGGCCACCACGAGATAGGCGGGACCGAAGACCACATCCTTACCTGGGCGCACCTTGGCACGCGAGAGGGCGAGGTAGAAGTCGGGGTGAGGATCATCGCAGGTGGTATAACGGCCATGCTCGAGAAACATCTCGCCATTGGCACCTCGTTTGGAGACCTTACTCGTCAGGAAACCATCATCCTGCTGGGTATAGACCTCGGTGATGAGACCCTTCTTCGACTTGAAGTTGAAGGCCATCGTGTCGCTCTCATATTCGTCGCTTCCCATCTTGAATATGGGGGTACCCGTCAGCTGCTGAGTGGAGTCCATCTTACCTGTGGCATGCACCAGGTTGCTGTCGAGATTCATGTAGATGCGCTCGCTCTGGAGGTCCATGTTCTGGTACTTCACCTTCGACTGTCCATAGAGATGGGCCACACCAGAAGCGGCCTCATAGGTCAGCGAGTCATCAGCGGAATACTCCACAGGACTGTCGATACCGTTCTTACGGCTGCGGTTGATACTGTCCTGTGCCAGCGAGTCGTCTATGGCCTTGTTGTGCTTATAGATCGCCAGTTCGATGGAGTCCATCGTCGTGGTGTCACGCTTGATCTTGATTGAAGATTCTGTCTGTATGTCGGGCATGACGGTATCAGCAGGGATGCTGTCGTTATCCTTCTGAGCCCTACGGGCATCAGAGATAAGCGACACAGGCACCTCTGCCATCATGAAAATGATGACAAACAGCATCAGTATAATGGCTGATTTCCTTTTCACACCTGCAGTTTTACTACTATTGCGCCTGCAAAAGTACAACAAAATAGGGGAATTACAAAATTCCCCTCCTGTTTTTTTACTTTATTTAGATAATAAGAACACAAGGACTTATTTTTTTTTTGATAATAAGAACATAAGAACATAATTTTAACTCCGAAACAATGCACAGCCCTTATGTTTCTTATGTTCTTTTTATCTAAATTAATCACTCGAACATTTCGACCCATTTGAGGAATTTCCTCACACCGGGGGTGCCGAACTTCTCCAGGCTCTGGGCTGTCTGCACCACCGAGCGCTCGAGCGACAAGTCTGACTTCGAGTAGAACTTATCAGCATAGCAGATGACCTGCTCTTCGAGCGACTCAGGCACGTAGCTGATATCCGGAGGCAGCGGCAGATGCTGAGCCTCAATCTGCTCACGGGTGATACCTGTGCCTGTATGACGCTCACACACCAGGGCACAGCGCTCCAGGTTGTAGTGCGCACCATCGGCATTGAGAGACCTGAGCATCTGAGCCCCAATCATACCATGACAGATATACGGTTCAGTGCCGAAACACTGGATGCTGGGGGCGTTGCATTTCACGATACCGATGTCGTGGAGCATCGAGGCCTCCTTGAGAAACTCCACATCGAGCTTCAGCTCCGGATGCTGCTTGGCTATCTTCAAGCATCTGTCTGCCACCTGACGACTATGCACAAGCAATATCCTCTTCAGCTCATTATCATCTGGATAATATTGGTCAATGATCGTTTTGTAATCCATAGTCAAATAATCTGGCACGGATTACACGGATTTCACGGATTTTGAGCTATAACCAATGAATCCGTGTTAATCCGCGTAATCCGTGCCTATAAAAATATGTTTATGCTTCCCTCTCGATCCACGCGATGGTATCGCCCTGGCGGATCTTCTGTCCTGGCTTCACACTGATATCCACCAGCTTGCCACCCAGTGCAGCAGGAATCTCGACAATCTCGCCCCACTTCGTCTGCAGGTAACAGAAGATATCACCTTCCTTGTATTTCTGACCAATGAACGGCTCGATGCAGGCAGCAGGTACACCCTCGCCACCAAAGCTCCACATGAGCTGACCGTCCAACGGACTCTTCACGGCATCAGCCTTGGCATGCTTCAGGGCGTCGATCTCCTCCTGAGAGATCTTCTGACCACCACCCAACTTGGCATCCTTTGCCTTCTGGATATCAGCCAGCAACTGCTTCTTGGCCTGACCACTCTTGAACGGGCGATACTG
>ONKL01000078.1 GCA_900318395.1 uncultured Prevotella sp. | reverse complement strand
GTTGGCACGAGGCATCCAATCATTGTTCAAGAAATCCTCAAATACTGTTGGCATCCAACTGTTCTGAAACATTACTGGTAACATAATCAATACCTCCTAGTTATACTTTTAGTTTAACGTATGTTCTGATCGCCTCGGCCTTTGTAGCGTCGGCTTTCACTCACCTAAAAGCAACTAACGTGCCGATTGTCAAAATGGCACTCGAAATTAGTCAGAATGGCACGGAATTTAAACTCAGTTAAACTTAACCGACGTTCCTTTAAACTCAGTTAAACAATGGATGTCAGCATTTCAATGCCCTGGCAGGACAGACCTTTGTACAGCTTTGGCACAAAATACATTCTGTTGCGTTCTTACGATTACGGGAGTCTTTGCAAACCTCTACATTCATCGGACATACTTTAAGGCACTTGCCACACTTGATACACTTGCTCTCATCGCAGCGGATGCGTAGCCGCGAGTAGTAGCTCATCGGTTTGAGGAATACCGTAATCGGACAGATATACTTGCAGAATGCGCGATTGTCTTTAAACAGTAAGGCCAAGGTGATGCCAACTACATAATAAAACACGTTGCCAGCCACAAAAAGCGTAAACATGGTGGAATGATTGGCTTCTCCCATAAATAACAAGCCTGCAACAATGGCCAGCGAGAGTGCAAACATGATGTAGCGGATAAAACCAAGTTTGCGTCTCTCACCTTTTGGCGTTTTATAAGGCAGCAAATCGAGGATCATTGCCGTCCAGCAGGCATAGCCGCACCACCCCCTACCGAAAAGTAATGGGCCAAAGATCTTTGCAATGAGATAATGGAGTGTGGCACCAGTGAAGATGCCGGATACGATATAGAACCAGAATCCCTCTATCTGCATATTCTCCCTGCAAATCAGACCGAGGAATACAAGCATATACGAACCGACCAAGAACTGGGTCAGTTCGCGGCCATACTTCCAACCTGCAGCTAACAAAGCGGCACCGCCACCAATGGAGACGCCTAAATAGGAGAAGTTGAGCAGGAAGAACAAGTTTCCTGTAGAAAGCCAAAGCCATATGGCAATGACCTCGAACACCAGAAACAAAATGATGGCAGTACGAAACTTCTTCATATCAGATGACAACGGCTGTTCCGCTGGTGGCCACCATGAGCATCGAGCCATTGGCTCCAATGGTCTCGTAGTCGATATCGATGCCTACTACAGCATTGGCTCCAAGAGCCTGGGCGCGTTGCATCATCTCCTGCATGGAAGAATCCTTGGCCTCGATAAGTACTTTCTCGTACGAACCGCTGCGGCCGCCGAAAAAGTCGGTGAGACCAGCCATGAAGTCTTTGAGTACATTGGCACCAATAATGACTTCGCCTGTCACCACGCCCTTGTATTCGCGAATGGGGTGACCTTCAATCTGTGGGGTTGTTGATAGTATCATAATCGTTCTCTTTAAATGTTTCTATTTGTTAGACGTGATTTGGAGGCAAAAAGTTGAATTATTTCTCCAAATATGCCCAAGTCAATCCAGGGCCAACCTCCTCGCTCTTGTAAGGTTTGAACCCTTCACGTAGATAGAATTCATACGGAGGTCTTATTTGCTGACACGTGCAGAGCCAGGCACGGCTATGCGGCAGACGTGATTGAATCTCTCGGAACAGCAGCTTGCCGATGCCTTGTTGCTGGTATTCTGGCAAGACCATCAGACGGCCAATATATAGGGAGCCATCTTTCACGTTACCATTAACGGAACCGATGATAAGCCCTTCGTCGTTTTGCACTTTCAATGTCGTGCATCGTGCGAATTCCTCATAGGCATGTTCCAATGATTCAGACAGGACTGGAGCATCCTTCCATTCCAGTTCCTCGCACAAAGGGCCAAAAGCCTTGCGCTGCAAGTCGAGCAGAGCAGGAACATCCTGTATCGTTGCAAGTTCTATTTTCATATCCTTATCCAATAATCCAAGCGTATAGTCCTGCTCCTACGAGACAGGGAATGAAACCGATGAGCATGCCCCATAGGGACTGCACAAAGTGGTAGCGTTTCTGATGGTAGGCTGCATCCATGTGCTCCGTGCCTGGGAGCCGGACAGACTTCATGTTTGCAAAGAGCACCCAGTCGAGAAAGAAACAGTCGTACCAGTCGATGAAGAGCCAGATGCCATAGCTGAGCGCCAAGGCAGACCAGAAGTCATAGGCTCCTGCAATTTTCATCAGACCGAGCATCAGCAGAAGTGCAAGAACCAGGGCAAAGCCTTTCTTGACGAGTACCGTCTTTGAAAAGAACTCCGACGGCACACGCTCATGGGTCTTGAAATACTCCTCCTGAATATCCTTGGGATAGTCGTGAATCCACCACACAGGATTCTTCACCAACGGAATTAGGATCATCGCCGTAAAGGCAATGGTCATGATGATGGTCTCTATGATAATTATCGTCCAATTCATTTTATCACACTTCCAAGTTTCTCCAATGATTTGAAATCGACGAAGTCTTCCTTTTTGCCATACGTGGCAAGAATGGTCTTTGCCTCGGTGTTAAGCTTCTCTTCTGGCATTTTTGATAATTTCGAGTGAATGACCGCCATCATCATCCGATGCTTCAGGCTCAGATGGCTGTAATCAATGGCGCCTTGGAGATGGAGGATTCTCGTTTCATCATAGAGATCTGCAGGAATCCTCTCTTTGATGGAATGTCGAATGTAGTCAATATTCTCTGGATCATTCGGGTCAACCAAGCCGACCGTGACGATAACCAGCTCTTGCTTGGGGGACATCTTGCTGACCGTCTTCTTTAACCCCAGGACACTACCTGCATAGAGAGCACCCATGAAGATAACCCGGTCATACTTGTCGATGTCCTTTGCCTCCTTGAATGCTACGGCTTCGATCCCCGTCATTTCTGACAGGTATTCGGCATACCGCTTAGTGGTGCCATACTGACTACCATATATGATAACCGTATTTTTCATTTATTTCTTCATTGGAAAATATCGTACTCCGTTCGTAATCTGTTCCTCACTGGTATCCACAAATCCCAGTTTCTTGTAGAATCCATGACCGTAGGGAGAGGCATTCACTGTGATGGGCTCTTCGTCTTTCATTTCAAGGATATGCTGGATCAATTGCCTGCCAATGCCCTTTCGCTGATAACTCTTATCAACAAACAGCAGTCCAATGTGATGATGGTCATTGCGAGCGGCAATTACTCCCACTAGCTTGTTATCTTGATATGCTCCATAAAAGCGATGCATACTTAGGTATGATTCATCACCGATGGCATGCATGAAATCTGCAATGCCCTCCTCGCAATAGTCTGGTGCCTCAAACTCCATAAAAACCTCTTTAACAAGTTTGAGTGCTTCGTCCCATTTTTCTTTCTCTATAAAACGGATATGGGTTACTTCATTATATTCAAAGAAATAGAAGTCTGTCCAGCCGGTATTCTCGGCATATAGGTGCTGCTTTCCTCTGTACTCAAAGCCTAAGGAATTGTATATCTTATGTGCAGGTGTGTTTGAGGCGAGTGCATCAAGGCGAATAGCTTTCATGCCATCTGTCTGGGCAAGACGGATAGCCTCGCGAATCATCTCAGAACCAATGCCTTTACCTTGAGCATCAGGACTCACGGCAAGGATATGAATCACAGCAGCCTCATTATCTTCAACCTGCTGAACCCACTCGATGGCGTGATAGTCCTCACCTTGGTACATCGTGACAGCCATTGCTCCAATTATCACATCATTCTCTTTATACGTGTACATGCTTCCCTCCTCAATATAGGCTCTGATGCCATCATGAGTGGGATGCAACCCCTTTTTCCATCGGGCATATTGCTCCATGTCGGGTGTCCTGTCCGTCACATCATCATAGAATGCAATGATGGACTCATAATCTTCAATTGTTACTCTGTTTAATTCCATATTTTATAAGTTTGACGCTGCAAAAGTATGGATAGTTGCTGATAAAGCCAAATTTGTGGGATATTCTGCACGGAAATGTGATGAATGGACGATTTCTTATAACAGATATAATGCTATCGCGGCACAGGCTTCGGCATCGGCCAAAGCATGGTGATGTTTTTGCAGATCGTAGCCACAGGCAGCAGCTACGGTGTGAAGCTGATGATTAGGCAATGACTGTCCGAACTGTCTGCGTGAAGCTGTCAGGGTGTCATAGAAACGGTAGTCGGGATAGTCCATCTGATAGACTCTGAATACTGCCTTCAGACAGCCTTCATCGAAACGTGCATTATGAGCGACAAAGGGTAGGGTGGCTATTTGGAATCTTATATCATCAAGCTCTTGATTTGAGAAAAATACCTCAGAAATTCGTTCCTCCAACTGCTGCCATACTTTGGAAAACACTGGCGCATCCTCAGTGTCGCTCAGCGAGATACCATGAACTTGCTGACACCAATAATTATAGTAGTTCGGCTCCGGCTGGATCAGACTATAAAATGTGTCAGCAATTAGGCCGTCGCGTACCATGACAACTCCTACGGAGCAGACACTCGACGGCTGCTGATTGGCCGTCTCGAAGTCGATAGCTATGAAGTCTCTAAGCATTGTCGGGTGATTCTTTCTGGTTAGTATTGTAATCAATAGCTGCCCTATGCGCCTGCTTCATCTGCAGGTTTCGCGGGATGTTGTAGATACGGCCATCCTTGCGGAAATGCGCACCTGTCTGCTTGAAATGGAAGGGAACATTAGCTGCGATGCATTGCTCACGGATGCCGAGCACCCAGGCATAATCACAGACACGGGCTTCAGAACCAGACTCGCCGCCTACCGTCACCTGTTCACACCTTTGAGCGTCCCCGTTAATCGGGGAGGCGGCGTAAGCCGAAGGGGCAAGCCATCCATGGAAATCTATCGGGCCAAGCAGTGGCTCACAGATAATGGCTTTGTGTTTTAGTGGCAGGCTCATGTAGAGCGGCAACCGCTCATCCACTCGCCGCTGGTTTTCCATCGTACAGCAGATGGTGACATTCTCATAGCCGTCGCCCCAATCCTCTGGCAGGCATTGGAGAATCCGTTCGGGTCGTTTCGTGATCATGAAGAAGTGCAGGTCACTGCGACGGTGAATCATCAGCCAAGCATCCTCGCGCCACTGGTCGGCTTCCTCGATGAAGAAGTCAGACGTGAAGCATGTCCACATCAGCGTACCTGACGGCACTTTCCAGTTCCCGCTGCGATCACGACGGATGGGAAGATTGAAGCTGGAGGTCTTGGTCACGACGTTGGAGTCCTTCTCAAACTCCGCATCGCGCCGGAACACATAGCAATGTTGGCAGCCCTCGCTCTTCTTGTGGCATCCGTGCCACAGGTTCCACATCTCATCCATGTTTCCTATATTTCGCCCTGGCCTTTGGCCGAGCCTGCTTACGCTCGGAAGAGCTGATGCGAGTATCACTCTTCTCTCGCTTATACGCAGCCTTGACTATTTCGTATGACTTGCGTACCAGCTCTTTCAACTCTTCATCGTGTATGTCCATATTTGGCTGGACGCTTATCCAATATCGCTTGTCGCCATTAAACGGTTCCCCAATTGCCTGATAGTGCTCCTTCAATTCTGCCATCTCAGACGACTCACATTTGATGGTGATGTTTGAGAAGTCATCGACATTGAAGTAACAGAACATGTGGCCTCCGACATAAAAAACGAGTATCGTAAATCTGCCCTTCGAGAATTTCTCGAACGGTGTCGCCTCAGTCACATCGGGCAACGACAGGCAATATTCACGGAACTCTTCTACGTTCATTCTCTCTTTTCTTAGAGTGCCTCCATCTCGTCTGCCACCCGGGCCTCACAGTCCCTCATGGCATCGAGCGTCTTTTGCAGCACCTCGTCCAGAGGCCATCCCAACATTTCCGCTCCTTGTTCAATGACCTCGCGGGAGCAGCCTGCGGCAAAACCCTTTGACTTGTACTTCTTCTTGAGAGACTTCAGCTCCATGTCCTGAACGCTTTTCGACGGGCGCATCAGTGCAGCAGCCCATATCAGTCCCGTCAGTTCGTCTGTGGCATAGAGTACTTTTTCCATCAGGTGTTCAGGCTTTACATCTACGTGAAGACCGTAAGCATGGCTGCAGATGGCATGAATCATGTCCTCGCCAACGCCTCCTTCGCGTAGCAGTTCCGGTGCCTTGATGCAATGCTCCTCGGGATACAGCTCAAAGTCAATATCGTGCAGCAGTCCGACCATTCCCCAAAAATCCACTTCGTCAGCAAAGTCCAGTTGCACGGCAAACCATCGCATGACTCCTTCCACCGTCAGCGCATGCTGCAGATGAAACGAGTCCTTGTTGTATTTCCTCAGCAGCTCCCAGGCTGCCTCCCTTGTAATTTGACTTTCCATCATATTATTCAGCTTTTCCTCCGAATTCATTATATGACACGTTCTCTGGCTTCCACTTGTCCTTTGGCGTAGGACTCTCAGCGGGATAGCCGATGATGATGGCGCAGAGGGGTACAATATGATCGGGCAGTTTCAGGGCCTCGATGGCACCCTTTGCACGGTCGTCACGAGGATAGAGCGCAGTCCACACGGCACCAAGGCCGAGGGCGTGGGCAGCAAGGAGGATATTTTCTGTAGCCGCAGAGCAGTCCTGAATCCAAAGCTGGCGTCCTTCGCCTTCAAGTGCTTTCTGCATGTCGCCGCAAACGACGATGGTCAGCGGAGCCTGTTCCAGCATTCTGGCGTTGGGATTGGTGGCGGCCAGTTCCTTCAGCTTGTCCTTGCTGGTGATGGCCACGAAGTGCCAGGGCTGTTTGTTGACGGCGGTAGGTGCTGCCATACCGGCGCGAAGCAGTGTCTCGATGGTGTCGGCACTGATGGTCTGATCCGTGTACTGCCGGATGCTGGTACGCGTCATGATGTTCTCTACGATGGCCTTCCCGTCAGTTGTTGCTGCGGACTCTGCCTTTGGTTCGTTACTGTTGCAGGCTGTCAAGACTGCGAGTAAGCAAGAGCAAAGCCAAACGAGTTTGAGCTTTGCCGAGCGTGAGTTGGCTTGACCGAAGGTCAAATCTGATAAAATCTTTTTCATAAGTCACTATTGTTTTTATGTTGTTAAACATTATTATCTGTTTTTGCTCCCAAAGTCCAACCATTGTCGCCGTGGTATATCATCTGACGGGTCATGCCGCCGTCGATGCAGATGTTCTCGCCTGTGATGAAGCCTGCCTTGTCGGAACAGAGATAGAGCACCATGTTTGCAATATCCAAGGGATTGCCCACACGCCCGACTGGCTGCTGCACGGCATCGGGACCCTCGTAAACGGTATAGGCGGTGTCAATCCAACCCGGTGAAATGCTGTTCACGCGCACCTTGCCCGCCAGACTTACGGCAAGGGCATGGGTCAGTGCCGCAATGCCGCCCTTTGCAGCCGTGTAGCTCTCTGTCTGCGGCTGGCTCATGCGGTCGCGCGAGGACGAGATATTCACGATGGCAGCACCTTCGGCGAAATGCGGGGCGAAGAGTTTGGCGAGGTAGAACGGAGCCGTCACGCCTACGCTCATGGCATATTGGAACTCCTCGTAGCTGCACTCGTCGATGCCCTTCATCAGCGGCAGGGCATTATTGACGAGGAAATCCACATGGCCATGCTGCTCTATCACTTCCTTAGCGAACTGCTCCAACACTTGTTTGTCAGCAAGGTCGCCAACAAAGTGGTTGCCCTGCTGCTTGTCTATCACACAAGCCATAGCGCCTGCTTTCTGAAACTCTTCCGCAATACACCGTCCGATGCCATGTGCGCCACCGGTTATTACGGCTATTTTTCCTTTGAAATCCATATTCCGTTTCTATATTCTCTTGTAAATCCGAAAAACTCTTTTAATCCTTCTCTCTCCTTCAGGTCATCAACGGTAAAACCATAATGTGTAGCTGCTGCAAGGGTGATGACGCGTTCGAGGAACTCATCGTAAGAAAGGGCAAACCAATCCTTGGGAATATCCACGTCGATGGTTCCTCCGCCATAGTGGCTGCCTTCGTCCCATGCTTCATCTAACTCGGCTTCATAGGTTCCATCTTCCTTCTTGTTGAAACAGTACCACGAGGCCCATTCTTCCATACCCTCTACGTAGTGACCTACGAAATGTGGGGCAGAGTGCGACTTCGGCGAATAGGTGGCTTCGCCCTTCTTCGCATCCCTCCGATAGATCATGAATTTCTCCTTGTGCATACCTCTCTTATCTCCAAAGAAACAATCCCTCAGAACCAGCTAAAGAGCCTATTAACTCCAACACTTCCTCTGTTGGATTATAGACAGTCATATAGGTGTCATCACCGCTGACTGTTATCAGGACATCGGCTGATTTCAGGATGATGTAGAACATCTGCTTGTCAGCCATACTTCCCAACAATGCAGCCTCCAGTTCATGTGGGGCAGGATTCGTAATCCATTCATCTCCGTCGTGACTCACATTGATATCATTGTAGCAATTCAGCTTCAGCAGGATATTGGTGAACTTTCTGTAGATGTCATCAATCTGAGGATGCTCCAGATAGTATTCCTCTATCTTGAAGTACTGTCCTCTACCATCAGCGGGCACTTGTTTGGGCAGTATGTCAATCACCCAATATGGCTTGTTCAGATACTCTTCTATCGTCATGTTTAATCCTCCAGTTTCTTGGCTGGCCAGCCATAGTCCTGATACAGAGTCACTGAGAGGCCATTCTTCTTGGCATAAGTCGCCAACCCTTCTGCTCTCAGTCTTTCGCGATTCTTCTCATCGCTGTTGATGGTTTTAAAGGCATCGAACTTGTCACCGAAGATTTTCTTGGCCGTCGGCAAGTATCTGGAGCCGTCCTCTACCTGGTCGAAGGCCGTCACCTCGAAGCCCTTTTCTGTCTGTCGGATGTGCAATAGTCCAGGATGGCTGCCGCCAGAGACGCATTTCAGCGTGTCGCCCACCTGATTGTAGTTGAAGACCCAGAAATCGCCCCATACAAGAATGTCCTCGGTATTACGCTCATCAACTCTCACTATGCTGTGGATGGGTACGCAGTGTTCCCCCTTAGCATACTGGCTACCGATGGAGTCTGCCAGATAGCGGTCAATGGCAGGGAAATAGTTTGTTTCCCACTCATTGACAAGCACGACTCTCTTGTTCTCGTATTTCTTGTCAAGAACTACGATGGAAACGGGCTGGATTCTGAATGACTGTTTCTCGCCAGTCTTCACTTCGTAGGTATAGAGGAGTGAGTCGCCCTTTTCCTCCACCTTCACGGGATTGATTTCCGTTGCGAAGTCTGTTTCTGGCAGAACGATGGCCAACACAAACTGCTTGGTAAAATCGATGGCAGTAGGCTTGCCGTTTTCACCCATCGTCGTAGCCATGCCGAAAAGCTTGTTGAACTCCTCTTCTGTGGTAATTTTAGGGTATTCAGGAATCACCTGGTCATTCTTGAAGAAATAGTTCTTGGCCACCTCAAAGGCTAACTCACTGCTTCCCTCATTATTAACAACTGCCGCTACCGGCTTGTTTGTGCAAGCTGCTATTGCAAGCAACACTGAAAATGCAAATAGAATCTTCTTCATTGTATTTCTATTTTGGGATTATCAAATAAATGAGTGCTATCTGAGCTAACAGAATCAGAGGAAGTCCATATTTGAACTTCTTATGCATCGTCTTGTGATGCCAGACTTGCATGCCCAATAATGCACCGATGCTGCCACCGATGACGGCAAGTAATAGCAAAGTGGCCTCTGATATGCGCCAGCTGCCCTGCTTGGCCTTCCACTTGTCAATGCCATAAACCAGGAAGGTCACCACGTTGATGCAAATGAGAATATATACTATTGTCTGTGTCATACGCTCAATACCACTTGTAACCGTGCTCCTTGCAATAGTCAATTGCTGGCTGATAGCCTTGGAACGTAGCCTTGTGAATCCACTTCAAGCCTTTGCGCTCGTCCTGTGGAACACCTGTGCCGGTCATCAGGAACCAGCCTGTAGCAAACTGTGCCTGGGCATCGCCACCATTAGCCGCCAGCTCATACCAGAAAGCGCATTCCTCCAAGTTCTTCTCTACACCGTCGCCATTCCAAAAGGCTGCACCCACGTTCTTCTGACTCAATACATGACCTTGGAAGGCTGCCTCACGATACCATAGGAATGCCTTGTGGTGGTCACTTTCCACGCCATCGCCAAGGTAATAGGCGTTAGCCACGTTCACCTGCGACTGCATATCACCCTTGTCGGCGGCTTTCATGTACCACTCGAAGGCCTTTACCGCATCTTGCTCTACGCCCTTACCGTGATAGTAGCACTCGCCGACGTTGAAGCAGCCATAGACATCTCCCAGCTCCGCAGCCTTCATATACCACTCGAACGCCAGTTCAAGGCTGACCTTCACGCCAGTGCCACGCTCATAGCAGACCCCAAGG
>ONKL01000099.1 GCA_900318395.1 uncultured Prevotella sp. | reverse complement strand
TCCAGAACACCAAGGACGGTTCAGCCATGAAGACCATCAAGGGTACAGGCTGCTACTGCATACACTTCAAGGAGTATTGGGCAGACGGCGAGGAGCACTACGAGGAAGTAACCCTCAGCTGCCAGAAACTCGAGAACGGCCCCGTAGCCTACGAGAATCCTTGGAAGTAAGCGATTAAGCGAAGACAGAGCCAAGCTTGCTTGAGCTCTGTTGAGCGTGAACTTACTCGATGCGCCAGCATCAAGTAAGCGATTAAGCGAAGAGCAGAGCCGCATTACAAATAGAGGGCTGCCATTTCTGGCAGCCCTCTATTTGTAATGGGCTTCAGTTAAAAATGTTAAAGTATCTAAATTGCTTGCAGTATTTTTGACTTTGCTGGGTTATAAGGATAAAAAGACATTTAAAAAACATAGAAATATGAAGAAATACCTATCGTGTCAACAATTAAGGATTTTAATAATGTTGCTCGCAGTGATGACAACGGGATTGATGGCCTGTCATAGCGATGATGAAGCTGATGGCTCTGAATACTGGACAGTAACCCTTGACAGCTATCAGACAGAGCAGAATGGCTTTCCTTTTCCATCAAAATATCTGGCTGTTCGTGGCATGAGAGACAATGGTGAGGAGTATTTTTTCCATGTTGGTGAGATTGAGGGATTCAACTATGAGGAAGGCTATAGGTATCAGTTGCTTATCAAGGCAACGCCTACACTTCAGCAGCCTGGTACTTGCAATCCTCCTCCTTATAAGTTTAAGTTAGTGAAAGTAATTTCTAAAGAATGGTTTAATTAGTGTAAGACATGGTGAAACATAAAAAACTGATATGGGGACTGCTTATGATTACGTTGGCTGTAACCTCTTGTTCGAAAGGAAACGATGATGTAACGGAATCAGGGTTGCGATATGATATGTCAAAGCCCAATTATGAAAAACCCACAACAACGATCCCGTCGCTGGACTATTCTTTTCGAGGTGTCTGGACTGTAGATAATTCGGCTGTTGATACTGTAGATGTCAGAGTAATAACTGGTGAGATTGTTCCCAAATATGGTTGGACGCCCCCTGGATTTACCTACATGAATTTTGTCGCTTATTATGGCTTCCCCTTGATGGAGATTATGAAAAAGATTGCTCCAGATGTGAATGTGGCGAAAATAACATACGACATGCGCGTCGGTGGTCTTTTGCCTGCTGATGAAGCGCTGCTTTTGCAGACGATTGTCGCTCATGGTGATAATAACTGCATACAAACTTACGTCGCTGAAGAGTATCTGTGTGAAGGCATCTCCGAAAGTTTACTTTATCTTGTACTCAAACCAGCAAATTACAATTTGCTGCTCTATCTTCCGTTTGTGGTCACAACCGATCAAGGAAAACTGATCTCTGTTACTGCGACAGTTCATCCGAATTACTCGAAGGCAGTCCTCAAAACAGATGGCACGACATTTACCAGTACGCTGGCTTTGACACACATAGAATATAAAGAGGTCTCTGAGCTTGGTGAAGTCACCAAGGAGATGAAACTCGAGCCAGAGATGACACTGAAATATACAAGTGTCAAACGAATAGATTCTCCTCTCAGTGGAAACTGAACTGCAACTGCAGAATGCCGTGAAAGCAGGAGACCGTCAGGCCATGAGACGGCTCTATGAACGCTATAAGGGATATGCCATGTCGATAGGACTGAGGTATATCCCTGACGGCAATGATGTGGAAGATGTGGTTCAGGACAGCTTCGTAAAGATCCTGACCTCCATGAAGCATTTCGACTATCGGGGTGAAGGTTCACTGACAGCATGGATTGGGAGGATCGTAGCCAACAAGGCAATCGACTTTGTGAGGAAGAATGAACATGTCAGTTTTACAGGTACTATCCCAGACGTTCCTGATGATGAGCCTGAACTGGAGCGGATACCACCCGAAGAGCTCACCGCGATGATTGCACAGTTGCCAGCAGGCTGCAGACTGATATTGAACCTCTACGTATTCGAACATTGTTCGCACACAGAAATCGCCCAACGTCTGGGTGTCAAGGAGAACTCATCGACCTCCCAGTTGGCAAGGGCAAAACAGATGCTGATGAAGATGATGAAGGATTACATCAAACGACACGAGATATGAAGCAGGAGAAATGGGCCGAAAGGCTGGAAAAACATTTGGAAGGCTACCGCAAGTCACCATCGCGCGACTTGTGGGAAGGCATTGAGGCTTCACTCGACAAACAGGAAAAATCGCATCCCATACCGTTCGTCAGTGGCAAGCGCTTCTGGCTGGTGGCTGCTGCTTTGATCGGAGCTGTCTTCACAGGCATTTATCTGCTTTGGGAGAAAGGACCATCAGCTGGTGTGACAGCTCTTTCTGATGTGACTACTCCAATTGATGTGACTTCTTCTATTGATGCGACTTCTCCAACTGATGTGATTGCTTCTGTTGTTGAAAAGCACGAACCCATATCTGAGCGTGAACCAGAAGTGGAATCTATTCTCTCACCAGAAACTATATGCAGTGTAGAGGATTCGGCTGTTCTCTATGAGGAGCCCCAATCCCAGAGTTCAGACTCTATTGCTCAGTTCCCCAAACAGAAGCCGGCGATAGAGGTTACTCCCAGTCCCAGTCTTCTGAAAAAGACGAAGCACAGGCACTCTCATATTGGGATCAATCTCTATGCTTCAGCAGGAACAGGCGGTTTTAGTGGAAGAAATGGTGTGATGATGAGTCCCACGTTACAACAGCAATTTGCACGTACACGAGGTGATCAGCCCTATCTGGTGGATTATGAAGAACGTCAAAGCCACGATCAGCCTGTATCCTTCGGTCTCTCCCTGAGTTACCCTCTGACCAATCGCCTATCCGTCACGGCGGGGGTGGTTTACACTAAGTTAACATCCGACTTCCTCATATTGATGCCGCGTCATCAGATTCATCGCCAACAGAAGCTCCATTATGTGGGCATCCCTTTAAATCTGCATTTCATGATATGGCAATTGCGAGGCTTCTCTACTTATCTCTCTGCAGGAGGTCAGGCAGAATGGAATGTCAAGGCAGAGGCAAACACTGATGGTGTGGATCAGGAGATGAAGAAAGATCGCATGCAGTGGTCTGTTGGTGGCAGTCTGGGTCTGCAGTATAACCTTCTGCCGCAACTCGGTGTCTATGCTGAACCAGGTATCCGTCATTATTTTGATAATGGCAGCAGCATCAGGAATTTCTACAAGGACAAACCAACCAATTTTAATCTGCAGTTAGGTCTCCGATTCCAGTTCTGATGTTGTTGTGCATGGTGTGCATCGCAAATATTATTCTTCATGTTAAAATTGTGATTTCACTATACATCCCTACATTTTCTTCGTAATATCTATTATATCAGTTACTTACGCAATGTATAGAGCATACATTGGATAGTACGTCTATACATCATTTCTATAAAATATTGGCAATTATAGGTGATTAGTTTGTATAACTATCTGAAATACAATGTGTTTCTTGTTTGTTTCTTTAATGGAAACAAATTGTTTCATTAAGGGAAACAAGTTGTTTCTATTAGAGAAACAAAATGTTTCTACATGTGAAACATCTAACGAAACAATCGCATCCAAGTTCTTCAAAAGCGTATGTTTCGAGCCCAGTTTCGGGTTTTTTAAGGGCGATACGCTATTATCTATGTATAGACGATGTATAGCTGGAACGTCTATACATTGCGTAATACGTTCATATACAATGATTTGCAGAGATAATGTAGGGATGTATAGATAAAACGTGATTTTCAAATGTTTGAATGCCCTGTCGAATTAGGGAAATACACAACAGCACCTCTGGCATCATACCAGAGGTGCTGTTATGTATTCGCTTACTCACTTACTTGATGCTTCGCATCGAGTAGGCTCACGTTCGGCAGAGCTCAAGCGAGCTTGGCTCTGCGCTCACTCAATCGCCTACTTCCAAGGATTCTCGTAGGCTACGGGGCCGTTCTCGAGCTTCTGGCAGCTGAGGGTGATCTCCTCGAAGTGTTCCTCGCCGTCTGCCCAATACTCCTTGTAGTGTACACAGTAGCAACCTGTACCCTTCAGCTGCTTCATGGCTGAACCGTCCTTGGTGTTCTGGAAGTCTACCGTCAGATCACGGGGATCAGCGGGGTTGATCATCCAGGCGAGCAACTCGGGGTTACCGTCGTTGAGGGCCTTCACGCGGATGGTGATCTGTCCGCCACGTACGATACCTGCTACCTGACCTTCTGTATCAGTTGCCTG
>ONKL01000122.1 GCA_900318395.1 uncultured Prevotella sp. | reverse complement strand
GCCCAAACTGCGCACCATCAACAAACAGTTGCGCCAGCTCACCCTCGCGCTCCGCTATACGTCGTTTCTCGATGTGTGGAACGAGCTGATGGAGCGGGCCTATTACATGAACCCCGCCACCAAGCACGACATCATCACCCGTTGCCGCCGCCAATGGTGGAATAACGCTAAATCGGTAAGATAGAAATGGAAGAGTCGAAAGAGATACAAAGCATTTACAGCATATTCCGAGTCGTCATCTATGTCTCGCTGGTCGTTGAGTTTTTCGAGTATGCCTGTAATCCTGAGTTGCTCAATACGTTCGCCGGAGTGCTGACCGACCTGCATGAGCGTATGGGACGCTGGCTGATTTACCAGCCCGGTCACCTCGCCTATAGCAAGATTGCCACGCTCCTGCTGGTCATTATCACCTGCATCGGCACCCGCAATAAGAAACAGATTGAGTTCGATGCCCGTAAGATGGTGTTCTGGCCCATTGTCATCGGATTCGTGTTGATTCTGCTGGCCGTGTGGCTCTACTACACCGACTGGCTGCACTACCGCCTGTGGATATTCCCGCTGAGCATCTGGCTCTACATGGTGGCCTCTATCGTCGGCACGGTGTGCGTCCATGTGGCGCTCGACAACGTATCGAAGTACCTGAAGGAGGGACTGATGAAAGACCGCTTCAATTTCGAGAACGAGAGTTTCGAGCAGAACGAGAAGCGCGTCGATACGAAGTACGGCGTGAACATCCCTATGCGCTACTACTATCACGGCAAGTTCCGTCATGGCTGGATCAACATCAATAACCCCTTCCGTGGTACGTTCGTGGTGGGTACGCCTGGTTCGGGTAAGACATTTTCTGTTATCGAGCCGTTCATCCGTCAGCACTCGGCCAAGGGCTTTTCGATGGTGGTGTACGACTACAAGTTTCCTACCCTCGCCCAGAAGCTCTACTACCACTACCGCATCAATAAGGCGAAGGGCAAGACACCGCCGGGCTGCCAGTTCAACATCATCAACTTCGTGAATGTGGAGTATTCGCGCCGTGTGAACCCTATCCAGCATAAGTACATCGACTCATTGGCCGCTGCCCAGGAGACCGCAGAGACGCTGGTCGATTCACTGAACAAGGGTAAGAACGATGGTGGCGGTGGCTCCGACCAGTTCTTCAAGACCTCTGCCGTCAACTTCCTCGCCGCCTGCATCTACTTTTTCGTGAACTATAAGCGTCTGCCCTACGACAAGGACGGCAACGAGCTGGTGCCGGAATATACGGAGGACAAAGAGACACATCACAGGAAACTGACGGGTCGCGTGTTCGACAAGGCAGGCAATACCGTCACCCCAGCCTATTGGTTGGGCAAGTACAGCGACATGCCGCATGTGCTGTCGTTCCTGAACATCGACTACAAGACCATGTTCGAGATACTGCAGACCGACCCTGAGATATTCCCGCTGATTGCACCGTTCAAGTCGGCTCTCGATGGCAAGGCGATGGAACAGTTGGAGGGTATGATCGGTACGCTGCGTGTGCAGACCTCGAAGCTGGCCACCAAGGAAGCATACTCATTGCCAACGACCCGGAGAAGGAACAGATTGTGGGTGCCTTGAACGCCATGATCCTGAACCGTCTGGTGACGCGAGTGAACAGTGGTCAGGGCAAGAACATCCCCGTTGACATCTGTGTGGACGAGGTGCCGACGCTCTATTTCCACAAGATTGACCGTCTGATTGGAACTGCGCGAAGCAACAAGGTGGCCGTCATTCTCGGATTCCAGGAACTGCCGCAGTTGGAGGCCGATTACGGCAAGGTGGGTATGCAGAAGATAATCACCACCATCGGTAATGTCGTGTCCGGCTCTGCGCGTAACAAAGAGACGCTCGAATGGCTCTCCAACGACATCTTCGGCAAAACGGTACAGCTCAAAAAGGGTGTCACCATCGACCGCGACCGCACCAGCATCAATCTCAACGAGAACATGGACTCGATGGTTCCTGCCTCGAAAATCTCGGATATGCCCTCCGGCTGGATCTGCGGACAAGTGGCCCGCGACTTCACCCCCACCAAGACTGGCCGCCACGGCTCGATGAACATCCAGAAGTCGGAGGAGTTCCAGACCTCGAAGTTCTATTGCAAGACCAACTTCGACATGGCGCGAGCGCATCTTATACATGAACTATAACCGCGTAAAGGCCGATGTTGACAGCCTAATCCTCGAAGTCGAACAGGAGTTCAAGAAATAGGATAAGCCCTGGCTTGCAACTGCAGGTCGGGGCTTAGATATCCCTAAATTCCGCAGCACTTTAGTTTAACTTTCTTTATAAGTTCCTGAGCAACAAAAAGTTCTTCGACGCGCGAAGCGGCAAAGCCGAGCGGCTCAGGATTTTGCCATGTCAGATTTTTCACTTACCTTAGTGCTGCAAATGTTAATTTCGATGAACAATTTAAACGGGATTAACTTTCATCTTCACCAAGAACAGAAAACGTGTATAACAGTTAAAATTTTTAATTATGGCAACATTAACAGCAGAACAAATCGAGCAGAAGAAGCAGCAGTTGAAGCAGCTCTCTGATGAGATGAATGCACTAGTAAAGGAATTGCAGGAGGCTGGCGCATGGCCCCTCGACGAGGACGACCTCGACAATGCCGCAGGAGGCGTTGTTCCTAATATAAGTCACTTAAATCCTCTAAATAGAACTCCTATAAACGAATCCAATCCTGTTGAAGACCTATACCATAGCGATCCTATAATGTGATCACTGGGGTCAGACCCCGTGATCATACTTTTAAACTATAAGATTATGGAAGAGAAGAAAGAAAAGCGTGTGCTCACGATAGAGCTGGACGACGACGTGAAGAAGGTTTCCATCACTGGCATAGGCGATGACGACAAAGTAGTGATGATGCAGGAACTGAGTGAAGAGGATCTTGACGAGGCTACGGGAGGCTTGTCTAGTAACCCTTCACCGGTTGGCCTAGGTAGGGAGAGCTACGTGCGGAATGGATGTTAAGAAAAGAGTATAGAAGATGCTAAGCGTAGGGGTCTCCTGTAATAAAACACACGATTTTCTTTTTTATTTCTAATTATTTTTGTATTTTTGCCACCGAAATTAAGACTATACCATTATTGTCACTTTCAAATTTAAGATTATGGCAGAGATATTCAATAAGGAGGCACTGGAGGCACTCGACGACCATAGCGAAGCCAAGGAGATGGCGCGAGTGGCATCTCCGAGGATTC
>ONKL01000076.1 GCA_900318395.1 uncultured Prevotella sp. | reverse complement strand
TTCATGCCCTTGAAGGCGGCATCCCATTCGAGGGCGATAGCCGTTGAGCAGGCTACGCTGGCCTCGCTGGGGACACTGAGGGCGGCGCTGTCGCTGGGGAAATGCTCGGCGAAGATAGAACGATAATAGTATTCCTCCTTGTTCTTCGGCGGGTTGATGGGGAAGCGCTCTGCAGCGTGGGCCATCTGCTCGTCGCTGACGGCATCAGCGGTAATCTGCTTCAGGGTGTCGATCCACGAATAGCCCACACCGTCGCTGAACTGTTCCTTCTGGCGCCAGGCTACTTCCTCGGGCAGCATATCGGCAAAGGCCTCGCGCACGATCTTCTTCTCGATAGTAGAGCCAGGGCACATCTTTGCCTCAGGATTGGTGCGCATGGCCACATCGAGGAACTCCTTGTCGAGGAATGGCACACGACCTTCCACACCCCAAGCCGACAGGCTCTTGTTGGCGCGTAGGCAGTCGTAGAGGTAGAGCTTGCCGAGTTTGCGCACCGTTTCCTCATGGAAATCTTTTGCTGAAGGGGCTTTGTGGAAATAGAGATAGCCGCCGAAGATCTCGTCGGCACCCTCACCAGAGAGCACCATCTTGATGCCCATCGACTTGATGACTCGGGCAAGCAGGTACATGGGTGTAGAAGCGCGGACGGTGGTGACATCGTAGGTCTCGATGAAGTAGATGACATCGCGAATGGCGTCGAGGCCCTCTTGAATAGTGTAGTTGATCTCATGGTGGACGGTTCCGATATGATCGGCCACGAGCTTGGCCTTTGCCAAATCAGGCGCACCTTTCAGTCCTACGGCAAACGAGTGCAGACGGGGCCAGTAGGCCTTGGTTTTCGAATCGTCCTCAATACGCATCTCGGAATATTTCTCGGCGATGGCAGAGATGACGCTGCTGTCGAGACCACCAGAGAGCAGTACACCGTAAGGCACGTCGCTCATCAGCTGGCGCTTCACTGCATCTTCGAGGGCATCGTGGATGGCCTCGACAGAGGCGGGATTATCCTTCACAGCGTCGTACTGCATCCAGTCACGACGATAATACCATTTTACACCAGGCGACACGCTCCAATAGTAATGCCCAGGCAGGAAGGGTTCGTAACGTTCGCATTGTCCTTCAAGGGCTTTCAGTTCGGAAGCCACGTAGACAGTACCGTCACTGTCGTAGCCTATATAAAGAGGTATAACGCCAATCGGATCGCGGGCAATGAGAAACTCATTGCGCTCCTCGTCATAGAGCACAAAGGCGAAGATGCCAGAGAGGTCTTCGAGGAAATTGATGCCTTTCTCACGATAGAGTGCCAGAATCACTTCACAGTCGGAACCTGTCTGGAACTCATATTGTCCTGCATAGCGACGACGAATCTCCTGATGATTGTAGATCTCCCCATTGACGGCTAACACTTGTTTGCGATCAGGCGAGAACAAGGGCTGACCACCACTCTCTGGGTCAACGATGCTCAGTCGCTCATGGGCGAGGATGGCTGTGCCACCACAGTAGATACCACTCCAGTCTGGTCCGCGATGACGGATCTTCTGACTCATTTTCAATGCTTTTTCACGCAGCTCATGCGTCTGCTCCTTGACATTCAATATTGCAACAATTCCACACATATTCTAATATATTAAAGGTAAGACAAATACAGATAATTGGTCTGGGCAGGATATTCCGCTGCGAGGGTGTCGATCTGATTGACGGTGGGTACGAGTCCCAGCATCTTTCGCCATTTGCGAACGGTGAGACCAGCCTGTTCCATTTTCATACGATGTTCCAAGCCTATCGCACGTGCTATCTGGAAATCAGAAAAGCCATAGACTTTGGCTGCATGTAATAGCGAGGCAACTTCAGGCGACTGAAGATACTCCTTGAATTCGCTCGGCTCCATAAACTCAGAGATTTCAGAAAGGTGTGTATACTCCTTCAGCTGCAGGTCGATGTCTACAATATGCTTCAGTTTTTGCAAGAACCAGCGGTCAATCTTTGTCAACTGATGAATCTGTTCGATGCTATAGCCAATCTTCAGTGCTTTCGATACCACGAAGATACGCATATCTGTAGGCTCATGGAGCGACTTCTTGATGTCTGGAATCTTGATCTCGTGATTCTCTACGAAACCATGCATGCCTTGGCCAATCATACGAAGCCCCTTCTGCAAGGCCTCCTCGAACGTTCGTCCTATGGCCATTACCTCGCCCACACTCTTCATCGAAGAACCAAGCTGATGGTTTACGCCTTGGAATTTGGTCAGGTCCCAACGGGGAATCTTGCACACCACATAATCGAGCGCTGGCTCAAAGAAGGCGCTGGTGGTTTTGGTGACGGAGTTTTTGAGTTCGAATAATCCGTAGCCCAATCCTAATTTGGCAGCGACGAAGGCCAAGGGATAGCCTGTTGCTTTCGAGGCCAAGGCCGAGGAGCGCGAAAGACGGGCATTCACCTCAATGACTCTGTAATCCTCTGATAGAGGATCTAATGCATACTGTACATTACACTCGCCCACAATGCCGATATGACGGATAATCTTAATAGCGAGAGCGCGCAACTTGTGATACTCTGCGTTAGAGAGCGTCTGCGAGGGAGCTACCACAATCGATTCTCCCGTATGGATGCCGAGAGGGTCGAAGTTTTCCATGTTGCAGACGGTGATACAGTTGTCGTACTGGTCGCGAACCACCTCGTACTCGATCTCCTTCCAACCTCTCAGCGATTTCTCCACCAATACCTGTGGCGAGAACGAGAAGGCCTCTTCGGCCTGTGCCTCCAGTTCTTCTTGGTTATCGCAGAAGCCAGAGCCTAATCCGCCTAAAGCGTAGGCGGCACGGAGTATCACAGGGAAGCCCAGTTCGGATGCAGCTGCGCGCACCTCCTCGATGGTGCTGCACGCCTCGCTCTTGATGGTCTTGACGCCAATCTCATCGAGGCGTTTCACGAAGAGATCGCGATCCTCGGTATCGATGATGGCCTGCACGGGGGTACCCAGCACCTTGACACCATATTTCTCGAGCACGCCACGCTGATAGAGTTCCACACCACAGTTGAGGGCTGTCTGACCACCAAACGAGAGCAGGATGCCATCGGGGCGCTCTTTCTCGATGATACGCTCCACGAAGTCGGGCTTTACGGGTTGGAAATAGACCGTATCGGCTATGCCTTGGGAAGTCTGCACCGTAGCGATGTTGGGATTGATAAGCACAGAATGGATACCCTCTTCCTTCAGGGCTTTCAGGGCCTGTGCGCCGCTATAGTCAAATTCACCCGCCTGACCAATCTTCAGGGCACCGCTACCTAACAATAATACCTTCTTAATCTCTTCCATCATCCTAGCATTTTTACAAATTCATCAAACAAGAACTCTGTATCCACAGGGCCGCTACAAGCCTCGGGGTGGAACTGAGCCGACATCCAGGGATTCTGCTTATGACGGATGCCTTCGTTCGAACCATCGTTCATGTTCACAAAGAGCGGCTCCCAGTCAGAGGGTAGGGTAGAGGCATCCACCGCATAGCCATGATTTTGTGAAGTGATAAAGCACTGCGTAGTACCAACTCTCTGCACGGGTTGGTTGTGCGAACGGTGTCCGTATTTCAGTTTATAGGTCTTGGCACCAGCAGCCTTTGCCAGCAACTGATTGCCGAGACAGATGCCCATGCACGGACGAACGTCTTCTTGATGAAGGAATGTTCTGATATGTGCCACCGTCTTCTCGCATCGCTCAGGGTCACCTGGTCCATTGGCTAAGAAAAGTCCGTCGAAATCCAGCTGATTGAAATCATAATCCCATGGTACACGAACCACCTCGATGCCTCGCTTCAACAGACAGCGGATGATATTGGCTTTGACGCCGCAGTCGACTAACACGACACGATGATTCCGCTCGCCGACGGGCTGATAAGTGATGATATCCTTACAACTCACTTTCTCAACCCAATTCACGTTACCATAAGCCTCTGGTTTGATGGTGTCCTCTATCCCTTCAATAACAATCTTTCCCATCATCACGCCACGTTCCCTGAGCAACATAGTCAGACGGCGGGTATCGATGCCTGTGATGGCTGGCACATTTTCTCGCTTGAGCCATGTGTCGAGCGATTCTTTGGCATTCCAGTGCGAATAGGTCTCACTATAATCAGCCACAATCAGTGCTGTGGGGTGAATGCGTTCGCTCTCCATCAGTTGTGGCAATCCATTCTCAGAAGTCTCAGTCGTGGGCACACCATAATTACCTACCAGCGGGTAGGTCATTACCAGCATCTGCCCGGCATAACTGGGGTCAGTCAGACTCTCTGGATAACCAGTCATAGCTGTATTAAACACCACCTCGCCCGATACGTTTTTCTTTGTGCCAAAAGCCCAGCCACAGAATTGCGTACCATCATCGAGGATGAGTTTTGCTCTTGTCTTCATTTTATAATTGCATCTTTAATACTTGTTCTATATAGTTCACAAACGCCTGGTTCACCATGCGGATACCTCCAGGAGTGGGATAATGCCCTGTGAAGTACCAGTCGCCAGGATGATTCGGGCAAGCTTCGTGCAGGCCTTCGATGCTTTGATATACCAGTTCGATAGGTGCCTGCATGCCCTCTGGGCGCAACATCTCCACGATCTTACGATTGATCTCGTCGACGCTGAATGGCGCATAGATGGCTCTTACGTGGTTGGCAGCCACAGGTGCCGATAGGCATAGGCGATATGTATCGGCTATCAGTTGTTGCATGCCCCGCTCTTTGATGAGTTCGATAGCAGCACGGAAGGCGCAGAGTTCTTCCAGCCGTGACATGTCGATACCATAATAATCTGGATAGCGGATTTGTGGCGAGCTCGATACCATCACAATTTTCTTGGGATGCAGGCGGTCGAGAATCTTGAAGATGCTCTCCTTCAGTGTAGTGCCTCTTACGATAGAGTCGTCGATAATCACGAGGTTATCCTCGAAAGGCCGTAACGAACCGTATGTGATGTCATAGACATGGGCGGCAAGGTCGTTGCGCTCAGCCCCGTCAGAAATAAAAGTGCGGAGCTTGATGTCTTTCCATACGACCTTCTCAATACGTACGTCATGGTCCAACCGTCGGATACCGTCAGTCATGCCATAAAAGGCGACCTCTGCCGTATTGGGGATATATGAAAATACGGTGTTGGCCACATCGTGGTCAATGGCCTGCATGATGACTGGGGTGAGCTGTTCGCCCAATCGTTTGCGCTCGATGTAGATATCCCTGTCAGAGCCTCGACTGAAATAGATGCGCTCGAAACTACATGCTGATGGCTTCTGTGCAGACAGGATCTGCTCCAATCTGCTCTCACCGTTCTTACGGACAATCAGTGACTGCCCAGGCTGCAATTCATGGATATCTTCTGCCTGCAAATCAAAAGTTGTTTGAATCACAGGTCGCTCACTGGCCAGCACCACCACTTCTTCGTCCTGATACCAGAATGCAGGGCGGATGCCCCAAGGATCGCGCATAGCGAACATTTCTCCTGAGCCTGTCAGACCACACATGACGAAACCGCCGTCGAAATGTGACATCGTGGTTTTCAGCACGTTGGCCATCTCTACATGGTCATCGATATAGCGCGTAATATCTGTACCTTCCAGTCCTTGATGACGAGCCTCGCTATAAAGCCGCTCCACCTCACGATCGAGGCGATGACCCATCAACTCCAGCGTGATATATGAATCACCATAGATACGAGGCGACTGCCCTTGAGCAGTCAGAAACTCAAAAACCTCATCGATGTTGGTCATGTTGAAATTACCACACAGGCAGAGGTTCTTGGCGCGCCAGTTGTTTCTTCTCAGGAATGGGTGCACGTATTGAAGTCCGCTCTTACCTGTGGTCGAATAGCGCAGATGGCCCATATACAGTTGGCCTGCAAACGACTTGTCGACATGCTTGAATACCTCTGTGATGGCATCCTTACCTTCTGCACGTTCACGGAACATATATTCCTCACCAGCAGGGGCATCAAGGTTGACACAGGCGACGCCCGCACCTTCCTGACCGCGATTGTGTTGCTTCTCCATCATCAGATAGAGTTTATTCAGTCCATAGCGCCAGGTGCCGTATTTCCGTTCGTAATAGCTCAGCGGCTTCAGCAGGCGAATCATCGCCACGCCGCATTCATGCTTTAACTGTTCCATTGATACATGCTTTGATGAAACTCATGAAGAGAGGGTGGGGATGTAGTACCGTCGAAGAATACTCCGGATGGAACTGTGTGCCGATATACCACTTCTTTTCTGGGATTTCGACAATCTCCACAAGTTTGGAAGCAGGGTTGATCCCCACACACTTCATCCCGGCACTCTCGTATTCCTCTTTATATGCGTTGTTAAACTCATAACGATGGCGATGGCGTTCAAGAATCCTGTCTCCATGATCTTTACCGTAGGCCTCCCATGCCCTGCTACTTTCTGTTAGCATGCACTCATAGGCACCTAGTCGCATCGTTCCGCCCATCTCTGTGATGTTCTTCTGCTCTTCCATCATGTCGATGACATTATGGGGCGTCTGGTCATCCATCTCGGCACTATTTGCATCCTGATAGCCCAAGACGTTGCGCGCAAACTCGATGACCATCATCTGCATGCCCAGACAGATGCCGAAAGTAGGCACGTCATGGGTGCGGCCATACTCAGCCGCAATGATCTTTCCCTCGATGCCTCGCTGGCCGAATCCTGGACAGATGATGATGCCAGCCATTCCTTGCAATCGTTCACCGATGTTCTGGTCAGTAATCTCTTCACTATTCACAAAATGAATCTTTGCCTTCACATTGTTGTAGATACCGGCGAGGTTAAGGCTCTCACGGATACTTTTGTAAGCGTCCTGCAAGTCGTACTTTCCTACAAGTGCCACATGCACCTCTTGGGTGGCGTTACGCTGCTTCTCAAGGAAGTCGTGCCAAGGCTTCATAGCAGGTGTCTCACCTACTGGGATACCAATCTTTCTCAGGATGGCGGCATCGAGTCCCTGCCGTTGCATGTTGACGGGCACTTCGTAAATCGAGGGCATGTCTTCACTTTGCACCACGCATTCCAGATCGACATTACAAAACGATGCCACCTTCATGCGCAGGGCATTGTCGAGGTGGCGTTCTGTACGTAATACTAATATGTCGGGCTGGATACCCATTCCCTGCAGTTCCTTGACGGAATGTTGGGTGGGTTTGGTCTTCAACTCATCAGCAGCTTTCAGATAAGGCACGTAAGTCAGATGCACGCAAACGGCATCGCGTCCTAATTGCCAGCGCAGCTGACGGATAGCCTCCATGAAGGGAGCACTCTCAATATCGCCGATGGTGCCTCCCACCTCCGTAATCACAAAATCGAGGTGCTCGTCAAGGCACTTATCACTTTTCGCCTCACTCTTTTCACTTAACCGTAGCATCCTTCGCTTGATTTCGTCGGTGATATGGGGCACCACCTGAATGGTCTTTCCCAGATAGTCGCCATGGCGCTCACGGTCGATGACGGTCTTGTAGATGCGACCTGTCGTAATCGAGTTGTTGCGGGTCGTATGTATGCCCGTGAACCTTTCATAATGACCCAGATCCAAGTCTGTTTCCATGCCGTCGACGGTGACGTAGCACTCGCCGTGCTCATAAGGGTTCAGCGTACCTGGATCGATGTTAATATAGGGATCAAACTTTTGAATGGTTACTTTGTAGCCACGTGCCTGCAACAATTTGCCGATGCTGGCAGAGATAATGCCTTTTCCCAACGAGGAAACCACACCGCCTGTCACGAAGATGTATTTTGTATCCATATTCTGTTGTTTTGAAGTTTGCGTCATTATTATCCTTTTACCTTACTTGTATTGATTCGACTGCAAAATTAGTGCATTTTGACATAATTGCCGTAGATTGCCTTTCTTTTTGAGTGTTAAAAAGTTGAAGATGCGACATTTTGTAAATTTGAAAGCATCAAATACTGCCAATATGATAACACTTTGACCGAAAAGCGTGTCAAATTGTTACAAATCGTCAAAAGCTACTTATAAATAACCTATCAGTCTAACCAAATGGATACTCTTTCTCCACTCTACCCAAGTCTTTCCTTCGCTATTTCTCCCATTGTTGTCCGTTTGTTGTTCGATTGTTGTTCGATTAATAAACGGGTTACCTCTACTATTGGATTTCCTCTCGAATCGAGGATTCAAATAAATAAGGTGCGCAATACCTAAAACGCGGTGTTTTTAAGCGTTGCGTACCTGAGAACCCTACAAGATGGTGTTAATCAGAAGTAGGTATATCCCTCTATGTTTATTGCCAGTATCTCAATCTTTCGCGAGTAACACCGTGCCTGTCCTCCTGTTACTGCCGATTTCTAGGGTGTGACTATTTCTGCAATATCAGATGCCACTTTCCTGATTTCCCAATAGCTTTGTAATGGTAGATCATATAGCAGGACATCATTCCTGAACGATATGGAGGTTCCACGGCAGAGCAAATCACCGATGTATGCTACAAGGTCGAAGAGATTATGACCTCTTACGTGAAGATAGGCATTCTGCTCGTCCACGCCGAGATTCTGACTATATACCTTTTCAACTTCAAGGTCAACCGACTGGGCAAATGGGCTATTCAGATGAGGTTCGAAGTTTTTGGCGATTCTTTCTAGCAGTAGTTTTCCGTTGTCGGCCAGTTCCGCGCGTCTGCATTGGTTTGGCAGACAAGCGGAAAACATACGCAGATTAAAGCCAGACTTATCATTTTTGAGGCAATATAGCAAAAGTAACAATGGCTTATACAATACCTTTGAGAGTTCAGATAGGAATGTTGGAAAGTCGAATGTTGCGATTTTGTCTAGGCATTTCTTTACAAACCGTTGCTGCAATGCAGATGCTTCACAATAGTGGTTCTCCCATGAATAGGTATAAGTCTGGCAGATGTAGTTGGCTGCATCAATATCCTGTTCTTGCAACAAATAGCGCATGTCACTGTCTATGCAGATGAAGAATCGCTTAGACAGATAAGGACGGTATTTCAAACATTGCTCACAACCCTTGGTGTCAAATCCTTTGGGACTACGACTATGAGTGATAAAGTAATAACGTCCAGGATGATGAATCTGAAGCATGGCATTCCAGAAGTCTTTATCGTCTCCATCCTCCAAATGAACGCTAGCCACAACACCACTTTGCATCAGTGGCACATTGGCAAAGAACTGTGCTTGTTCTTTATATACGTCAGCCATTACTTTCGAGAATTAATGGTTATATCTTCCATGCGAATTGCCTTGTCGCCCCATCCGTCTGCAAAAATCATCGGAGAATGGGTCGTGAGGATAATCTGTACTTCGGGATTCAGCCGAAGAATCATGTCTATCAGTTTGTATTGCCAACTGATGTGCATGGAGATTTCCGGCTCATCAAGCATCAGAATGTATTCCTCTCCGCGTTCCAACAGAACGGTAAGTAGAATTATCAAAAGCTGTTTCTCACCTGAAGAGAGTTCTTTGGGATAGATACCGATAGTGTTATTTTTCAGGAAAACGAGTTTTGTAGAGTCATTTGAAAGTGTTTTTCCTGTCTCAGAAAAGCACTCGTTCACAAGGCTTATGAACAGATTCTTTCGCTCGTTTATCTGGTCAAGTTCTGCCTTGGTGATGCTACTGTTTGAGTTAATGCGCTCGGTCAGTTCTTTCACTAAGTCTGAGAGATAGTAGCCGTAATCACTTTGCAACTGCTCCAATCGAATGTCAAGATAACTGTCCTGTGTGCTTTTGCCGTCGCCTTTCACATCGAAGGTGGAAACATAGTCCAGTTTCACCAGTTTCCTGTATTCAGATTCCAGAATCTTCTTTCCGCCCAACATGGGTGTCCATGAAGTGACATTCTTCAATGTGTCTTCGCCATCCCTGTCCTTGGAAAGCAAATTTTCTGTCTCATGGTACTCCATAACCATACCATCCTTAAAAGTGACTTTTGTTAGACGACTTTGGAAGAATTGACTGTTTTTCTCGTAGGTAATAGCATGTCGCAGAAGCCGTAAGAGGGTGGTCTTGAACGAACCGTTATTACCCACAAATATATTCACCTTCTCGTCAAGCGTGTGACTGAAGTTGTATTCGTAATACAGGTTGTCGATGCTAAATTCCTTGATCCTCATCTTGTAATAATCTTATTTTTGTTGCAAAGATACAAAACTTTTCTTTATAAATTATGTAAAAAATCAAAAATGTTACATACCTTATGTTACTTTTTGTCTTTTGTACAACTCTTCTTTAGGTATTTCTTATATCCCTCGAGAATTGCAGAAGACATAGAATCAGCATCCCAGAAGACATCTTCTCCCAAGTCTTTGGCTAGAGCATCAATACGCTTTTCCTCATTACCATAAGTCCACGTATTGCGAATCCACATCCCTAACGAGAAGTACCCTATAATCAAGGGGACAGATTCTGTCTTTGATCTAGGCCTGGATCAAAGAATCTGTCCCCTTGATTCAAACTCACGGGAAAAGATTCCCTAAGTTACTCTGTTTTTGCTTATAGCACCAGTGGTTCGTAAGGCAAGCCAAAGACATCGGCAACGGCTTTATATACCACTTTACCATCAACGATGTTCAGGCCCTTGCCCAGTGCTGCATCATCCT
>ONKL01000103.1 GCA_900318395.1 uncultured Prevotella sp. | reverse complement strand
GCTGGCGCACGACTGCTTTATTCTTTCGTTCTGCCTGATGGGCATGAACTCGGTTGACCTCTACAACGTGAAGAAACTGGAGCATGGCATCATGAAGTATAACCGCACTAAGACCAAAGACCGCCGAAGTGATGAAGCGTATATTGAAGTCCGGGTGCATCCGTTCATCAAGAGCCTCATGGCCAAATGGAAAGGCACTGGTGGCTATGTATTCAAATTCCATGATCGCTTCAAGCATCCAGAGGATTTCAATCGTTCACTCAATGTCGGATTGAAAGCTATTGGCGATGATCTGCACATGCCAGGACTGCAATTTTATCAGGCCCGCCACACCTTCGCCACCCTATCCCGAAACATGATGAAGTTCAGTAAGAGTGATGTCGATGAAGCCCTCAACCATGTAGGCAGCTACGACATTGCCGATGTGTATATCACCAAGGATTTCTCGATTATCAACGAGAACAACTACAAGCTGATAGACCGCGTGTTCGATCTGGAGCCTACTCCGATGGATGTCAAGGCAAAGGCCGTTCCTCGTAAGCACGAAGCCAAGGAGGAAACTGCCGAAACTAAGGGTAAGACCACTAAATCCAAGAAGAAATGACTCATTCACAGGCATTTACTGTGGGATATGCCACTCTTCTGACGGTTTTAAAGTGTGGGGATTCGGTTTTAAAGTGTGGGGATTCGGTATCACAAACGGCCTGATTCAACGCCATTTCCGCCAATCCGATAGAGCATAATAATAGTCCATGCCAATAACAGGCATGCCGAAGGTCAAAAATTGCTTTCCAAGAATTGATTAATAAAAAATATCGTTATGATTCATGGTTTTTCAGCCCCTCGCGCCCCCGCAGAAAGTAAGTTTTAAAGTGTGGGGATTCGCGCCCGCGAACAAGTTTTAATGTGTGGGGATTCTTCATACCTTTGGTATGACCCTAAAACGAAAGTAGCCCGCCAGGCACCCAGGCCGGACGAGCCGCTAACTTATTGATTCTCAGTTAGAGAGTAATGATTATTCGTCTTTCTTGGCCGATTTCTTGCTATCCTTTTCAGCCTTTTCCACCTCACCTCTAATGGCTTGAATCACCCATCCGATGCCCATCACCTCGCCGCTCTTTTTCCTTCTGCGGCCCTGGATGTCCTCCAATGTTCCCAACACGTCAGGCAACAGCTTTACTGCCTTTATCAGCAGTTCTTTGTGTGGACTCAAACTATTTCTGTCGAAGCCCATCTGCTGCTTCATGTAGTTCGTCACCTGTGGAGATATGAAGCCCAACGAGACCTTTGCTGTCAGATGTACCCTCTCCAATTCTTGGTCTCTGAACTTCTCTTGATAGACGGGCATCAGCTCAAATCCCACTACAGGACTCTTGCAATTGTTCGGATTCTCGCGCAGTTTCTCGTAGGTGAACGTATAGGGACACGTCTCGTCGAGCATCCGCTTCACAGGCCTCAGTACCCGTTCCTCCAAGTGGTCAATACGGTCTTTTCCGTCCTTCCGATACTTCTCTACAGGTATGCCCAGCCAGCCCTTCAGTTCCGCAATACTAAGGCGAAACGGCCTTTCCTGTCCGCTCATAATCATGTAGAACTGCAGAGCCGACGATGTAGGCAGCGCCAACGCCTTGTTCAACTCAAAACGCTTGAAGCCAAGCGAGAAGTCCGACAGCACATCCCAGATACGGTTATCCACCTCCACCGTAATCATCCCCGACCGATACACATACGTCGCATTGTTGATGAATCCGCACACCGTATAGCGGTTCTCATCCTTGTACTCAAACGACCGGCTGCGCAGTGCATACAGAGCCTTCTCGATGTCGTGGTGCTTCATCTTCGTGTTGAAGAGCACATCAGAGGCAGGCATGGTGATGGTCACGTTAAACAGCCCCAAGTCAATCTTGTGCAGATGGTCTTTCAACTTGATACCCTTCAGATGATTCGAGGCATACTCCATGATACGCAACACCACGCGCTGCTCCAGAATCGACATCTCCTTTTGCCGCGCCCAGGTATAGACAAACGAGGTCACGATGTCCTCACTCTGATCTCACCGTTCTTCTGCTCGTAGTTGCTGATGGCCATGTTCAGCCCTGCAGCGAAGATGTCTTTCAGCGCAATACCCTCACGCTCGGCAATCGCCCTCACCTTCGCCATCTGGCCCGACTCAATCAGCGTACACACATGCTCCATCTGCTTCTTTGCCTTGGAGCCTGTTCTCACTCTACGTCCCGTTTCCACCTCCGGCTCACTCGTCAGGTTCTCCACGAGGTCGCTCATATCAAACTCTTTCTTCATCCTACTTATCGTTTTAATGGTTCATACTCTCAATCAGTTCCTCGGCAAATGCCAGATAGTCCTGCGCCCCATTGCTTTTGGGTGCATAGGTCACGATGTCCTGGGCCTCGTAAGGTGCCTCTGCCAGACTCACATTCTTGCGGATCTTCGTCTGATACACCGTCGTTCCCAGCGAGTCGCGCAGTTGCTTTTCCACGCCCCTACCAAGCTTTGTTGACTCCCATCGCGTTATCAGTATACCAGAGATATGCGCATTCGGATTCAGCCGACGGCGCACCATCACAATGAAGTTGTTGATCATGGCCAGCCCTTTGAACGGCAGTACTTCGGCCACCAGTGGGATGATGATGTCAGTACTGGCCGTAAAGGCATTCAGCGTCAGCAGTCCCAACGATGGCGGACAGTCTATCAGAATATACTCAAACTTGCCAGACACCTTCTCCAGCAACTCAGCCAACAGTCGCTCCCTGGCCATAGCCGAGGCCAGTTCCAAGTCGGCCATTGCCAACTGAAGCGTAGCTGGAACCAAGAACAGATTTTCACTCAACGGAATAATGGGCATCTCACTCTTACCCAACAGTGCCGAATAGATGGAAGTGTCGGCCTCCCCTTTCATTAGGCTACTGGTCAGGTTCGACTGGGCATCCAAATCCACAAGCAACACACTGTGTCCCTTAGCAGCAAGGATGGAACCGACACTTGCAACCGTTGTTGTTTTACCTACGCCTCCCTTGTGGTTGGCGACCGAAATAATCTTTGTTTTCATACCTTAAATATTTGAATACTTATTATCTTATTGCAATATTTCCATATTTTTGTATGCAAAGGTATAGAATATTTTGAAATATCAAACAAAAATTGGTCTAAAATTAAGATAATTTAAAACTAAAATTCAAACTATTCAAATATTCAGTAACTATTTCCTATTAATACATATATATATTATAGTTGCATATAGCAATATCATTGTATTGGCGTATTTCCATATTTATGTGCATATTTATTATTATATTGCTTTATGCCTCTATTACTGTATTTCAACGAAAGCCCGTGTCTCGCCGTAGTTACTACGGAAAGACACGGGTTTTTCGTGTTATCCTTCTACTACCTATAGAAATAGGTCATATTATCTTCTTACCTATAGACAGGTGTGGGGAAGGTGATGGTGCTGGGGATGTAGAAGTCGTCGGAGAGGGTGCGACCGTCTATTTGTTTGGTCAGGCGGTAGTGACCGGTGGCGAGATGGAGCAGGCGGATATGACCATAGACGGTAGCGGAGTCGTGGGCAGCTATGGTGCTCAGGACGGAAGTGAAGCCGAAGTCCTTGGGGAATGGAACTTGCTGCCAGTGGCCGTCAGTCTCGCGTTCGATGGTGTACTCCTGTCCGTAGTTCACATCGTAGTCGTTGGGATTGATGATCCTCGCCTGCACCACAGAGTCGCTTCGCGAGATGCTTTTGTCAATGATGACCATACGAAGAGTGTCCGCACTGGTCACGGTCTCGGTGCTGTCCATCGGCTGTTCTGCATCTGCTACCGTCTGCCGTGTCGTTGGACGGCAAGAGGCGAATGCGAGGGCGGTAATCAGGAGGAAGAGAAGTTTTGTTTGGTTCATATTGCTTGTGATTTTATTATATGGGGCAGTGTCAGCACGAAGGCTGACAACTGCCCAAACAAGAGAGAATTTATAGTCGGTTACGCTCGCTCTGTCCGGCATGGCTGCCTTTGTAGCGGCTCTTGGTGGCATTGAATTTCCAAGAGACATTGAACCCAATTCTGCGGGCATCGCGATACAGGCTATAGATATTCCTGTACCCTATACCTCCGTATGCTGTACCTTCGTCGTATTTTGTACGCAAGAGGTCACTGGCGACGAGAGCCACATTGAGACTTTTGTCCCGCAGGAATTGTTTGCTCAGGCGGAGGTCGAGACTTCCGGTTGTTTTGTTTATCCAATAGGCTGACTTCTGATAAGGTGTGATGCTTCCCGTTACATTCAGTATCCATGCGTGAGGCAGGGTGAAAGTGTTGTCGAACGTGAAATCTGTCATCAACCCGTGCCAATTGTAGGCGATGCCTAACTCTCCGTAATCAAGGTCTTCCACTGCAAACTCTGCAGTATAGTTCATCTGCCAAATACCGATTTTAGGTGTGAGGTTAATGACAATCATATAGTACTGCGTCTTTGGGACTGTGCGGAAGTCGGTCAGAATCACACCAGGATGGTTGACATCGTCGTAGGCAGAACGTATAGAGTGATATACATTATCCTGATACCCGTAGATGGCTTCGGCATGTATCCATTTCCATTGAGATTTCCACGCAAATCTGTGGTTAGTTTGGGGCTGAAGGAAAGGATTGCCGCTCTCGTACTCGTACTTGCTAGTGTAAGTGACTGCCGAGGACAAAATGGAATATGGAGGGTTATGGCGCGTACACTGATAGGAGAGCGAATGGGTCCAAGGCGACTTCTGATAGGTGATGGATGCACGGGGTATGAACACATGATAGTCGGGACTCATCTCGTCGTTGCGTACACCGTTGAGGTCGTAGCGGTTGTGTTCATTCTGCCAACGCAGACCTGCATTGACAGAAAAGTTTCCCAACTTCAATGCATAGTTGGCAAAGACGCTCCACGTGGTGGTCTGCTGCTGTATATGGTTGTCGGCAGAGAAACCGCTCTGAGTGAAGTCACTGGTACGGTCAACTGCGGAGGCCTCTTCGCCAAAGGTCAGATCGCCAACGGACAATGGGGCAGTGACGACCAATTTCTCCGCAACAAGTTGGTTCTTCGTAGCCGTTTTGCTGCTGACGGGTGCCTCGCCGTCGGTACCTCCGTTCATTTCAGAAAGTGAATGAGCAATGTAGTAGTCGGCACTGAAATCCACCTTCCATTTCCCTATCTCACCGACATAATAGGCATTGGCACTATGCTTCAGTTTGGGTTTTGTCAGGGTTGTTGTCGTACTATGGCCACTGTCCACCATGATGCCATCCTGCCAAGTTTGTTCATCGCTACTATTGATATACTTTCGGTTACCGATATAGTCGTTGGCCGTATAGGTGAAGCCAACGGAGTGATGGTCGTTGATTTCCCAGTTCCAACCGAGGTCAGCAAAGTAGTATTTCATATGATAGCTGTATTCCTTGTCTTTCAGATAGTTCCAAATGGACGATGCCTGTAGTTGCACATCTGTCGTGCTCGTTGTCCGTGTATTATTGTCCGTTAGATAGCCTCGGACGAAGAAATCCATGCCGTTCTGCAAACGATAGTTGAGGGATACGTTGGCATTCTCATAATGCTCATGCCCCTGTCGGTAGGCAGCGGAGAAGTTGCCGCTGAGTCCTTCACCTGTACGACGGATAGTCTTAATGCGGATAACCGATGAGACCGTGGCGTCATACTCAGTTCCTGGCTGAGTGATTATTTCCACCGATTTGACTTCATCGGCCCGTAAACGCTCCAATTCATCCTCGCCCCGTACCTTCTTGTTGTTGATATAGATTTCTGGCTTACCATGTCCTGCAATAGTTCCGTCACTCATCATTAGGGGCAGATGGGGAAGCATCTCCGAAACAGAGCCAAATTGCTCTAAAGGTGTACCCTGAATGGAAACTTGCAATCCTTTGTTTGTTGAAGTATATAAAAGCCTTTGGCCTTTCACCGTCACCCCCTTCAGCGTTTGTGTTTCTGGCTGCATCCGTATTGTGCCAAGTTCTGTGTTATTGCATTGCTTGTAAATCGTCTTATAGCCGACATAGGAGATACGTGCAAGGACTGGTTTTTGTTCACAGGGAACGACA
>ONKL01000074.1 GCA_900318395.1 uncultured Prevotella sp. | reverse complement strand
GATCACGTCGGCGATGAAGATGGTGGCCTCCAGCAAACTGCATCACGCACAGGTAGCTATTCAGAATATGCTGCCTTACGAGACGATGCTGGAGCACATCCTCAAGTCGTTCCTCGCAGCCGAGGCAGAGGCACACACAGTCTTCGATCAGGAGCGCCCCATCAAGCGCGTAGCTCTCGTCGTGTTCACGTCAAACTCTTCACTCTGCGGTGGCTTCAATGCCAACACCATCAGGATGATGATGCATGCCGTAGAGAAATATTCAGAAGAGATCGGACGCGAGAACATCGAGATCTATCCCATTGGCCGTAAGGTCTATGAGAAGGCGAAGAAACTGGGACTCAACGTCCAAGGCGATTTCTCTGCACTAGCCGACAAACCCAATGTCAACAAGTGCATCGAGATTGCTATGGAGTTGGGAGGGAAGTTTTATGACGGTAACATCGACAAGGTAGAGCTCATCTACCACCACTTCAAGAGCGCAGGCTCTCAGGTGCTCACCCGTAAGACCTTCCTGCCTATCGACCTCGAGTCGGAGCTCAATGCCGATCACGAGCGCGACCTGACGAGCGTCATTGCCACGAAAGAGTCGCAGGAGTATCTCAAGAAGCGCGGTGAGCGTCAGACAGAGCAGAAGGAAAACAATGTGAAGCCACTCAACGATAACTTTATCGTAGAGCCCGACATGAATACCGTGCTCTCACAACTTCTTCCGAAGTACGCCCACCTGTTGTTTTATACAGCCCTGCTCGACAGTAACGCATCAGAGCATGCTGCCCGTATGGTTGCCATGCAGACAGCTACGGATAATGCCGATGAACTGTTGCGTCAACTTAACTTGCAGTACAATAAGAGTCGCCAGCAGGCGATTACGAGCGAACTGCTTGATATCGTCGGAGGTTCTGTCAACAACTAAACAACGAAACAGCAGAAAGAAGCCCGAACTTTTGGTAGTTCGGGCTTTTTTTTTTACCTTTGCCCCCAAATAAACCAAACAAGCAATGAAATACGGATTTGTTAATGTGGCTGCAGCTGTACCTATGGTCAAGGTAGCCGATGTGGAGTATAATGTACAACAGGTCGAGAGCATCATTGCTCAGGCTGAGGGTCGAGGTGTGGAAGTGATTGTCTTCCCAGAACTCTGTCTGACAGGCTATACCTGCCAGGATCTTTTCAAAGAGCAGCTGTTGCTCGATCGTGCGGAAGAAGCTGTGCTCATGCTGCTCGACTTCACGCGCAAGCTCGATATTGTTTCAATAGTCGGTACTCCCATCATAATCAATGGGTTACTATATAATTGTGCAGTAATCATTCAAGGTGGTAGCATCATGGGAATTGTCCCCAAGACATACCTCCCCAACTATGGTGAGTTTTATGAGAAGCGTTGGTTTGCTTCTGCTCAGGATCTGAATCCTGCAGATATCTTCTATGCAGGAGGAACGATTCACGTCAGTGCCGAGCCCCAGCTCTTTGTGACAGGCGACGGCATGAAGTTTGGCGTTGAGATCTGCGAGGATGTCTGGGCGCCAATTCCTCCCAGCAATAATCTCGCATTAGCGGGAGCAGATATCATCTTCAATCTCTCAGCTAGCGATGAGCTCATTGGCAAGCATGCTTACCTCAAGTCGCTGCTGGCACAGCAGAGTGCCCGCACCATCAGTGGCTATGTGTATGCCAGCAGTGGTTTCGGAGAGTCCACGCAGGATGTGGTCTATGGTGGCAACGCTATGCTGTTCGAGAATGGTAAGCTGCTCGTCGAAGGCTCTCGATTCTCTTTGCAGCCACAGATCCAGATGTGTCAGATTGATATCGAGAAGCTGCGTGCTGAGCGTCGTGAGAATACGACCTTCATAAATGCCCAGCGCGGTGCTCATGCCATCGAGACCAATCTGAAGCATGCCGCCCCGCGCGATTTCGAGCTGACTCGAGATATCGACCCTCATCCTTTTATTCCTAAAAGCGACGATATGCAGGCTTCCTGCGAGGAAATTCTCAATATCCAGGTGGCAGGTCTCGTCAAGCGCCTTTATCATATCAATGCCCAGAAGGCAGTCATCGGCATCAGTGGTGGTCTCGACTCCACGCTCGCTCTGCTGGTGACGGTGAAGGCTTTTGACCAGCTTAACATCAGCCGGAAGGGCATCATCGGTATCACGATGCCTGGCTTCGGAACCACAGACCGCACCTATCATAATGCGCTGAAGCTGATGGAGACGCTGGGTGTCACCATCCGTGAGATCAGCATTGCGAAGGCCGTAACCCAGCACTTCGAGGATATCGGGCAGAATCCGAAGATTCACGATATTACCTATGAGAACTCACAGGCACGCGAGCGCACGCAGATCCTGATGGATGTAGCCAACAAGGAGAATGCGATCGTAGTGGGTACAGGCGACCTCTCAGAATTAGCTCTGGGCTGGGCTACATATAATGGCGACCACATGTCGATGTATGGTGTGAACGCAGGTGTCCCCAAGACGCTCATCCGTCATCTTGTCAGCTTCGTGGCAGGCGAGATGGCTACGGATACTCTGCTCGATATCATCGACACGCCTATCTCTCCAGAGCTGATACCTGCCGACGAGCAGGGTAACATCAAGCAGAAGACAGAAGACTTGGTGGGTCCCTACGAGCTGCACGACTTCTTCATCTATTATTTCCTGCGCTACGGCTTCAGTCCCAAGAAGATATTCCTGCTGGCACAACGCGCCTTCTGCACACCTTCGATTGTGAATGGCCGCGAGCAACTCTATACAGAAGATGTGGTGAAGAAGTGGCTCACCACATTCTGCCGTCGTTTCTTCACACAGCAGTTCAAGCGCAGCTGTCTGCCCGATGGTCCTAAGGTGGGAAGTGTGAGTCTTTCGCCTCGTGGCGACTGGCGCATGCCGAGCGATGCCTCGTATAACATCTGGCTGAAGGAGTGCGAAGGACTTTAAACGAAAAATGAGTTAGCTGAATGCTAGCTCATTTTCGTTCAGTGTGATATGGATGGTGGCTCCTGGTTCCAGGTTGCCGTTCACGATCATGTCGCTGATGCCATCCTCTATATAGTTCTGGATGGCTCGCTTCAGCGGACGAGCGCCAAACTGCACATCGTAGCCCTTCGTCGCCACAAACTCCTTCGCCTCGTCACTCAGGTCTATATGGTAGCCAATCTGTTCGATGCGATTGTAGAGTCCCTTCAGTTCTACGTCGATGATCCGCTTGATAGCCTCCAGATCGAGCTGGTCGAAGGTGATGATTTCGTCGAGACGGTTCAGGAACTCAGGCGAAAACTGCTTCGAGAGCGCTTTCTGCACGATGTCGCGCGCATGCTGCTTGTCTTTCTCGTTCAGAGCCAGTGCCGAGCTGTTGCCTGCACTGAAGCCTACGCCTCGTCCAAAATCCTTCAGCTGGCGCGTTCCTGCATTCGAAGTCATGATAATCACGGTGTTGCGGAAATCCACGAATCTGCCGTTACCATCAGTCAGTCGTCCTTCATCGAGCACCTGTAGCAAGAGGTTGAACACATTGCCGTGAGCCTTCTCGATCTCGTCGAGCAGCACGATAGAGTAGGGGTGACGCCTTACGCGCTCTGTCAGCTGTCCGCCTTCCTCATAGCCCACATATCCTGGAGGCGCTCCGATTAGTCTTGAGGTGTTGAAGCTCTCCGTATATTCACTCATGTCGATACGTATCAAGGCATCCTTGTTGCCAAACATGAACTCTGCCAGTTTCTTGGCCAGATAGGTCTTACCCACACCAGTAGGTCCGAGGAACATGAACACACCGATGGGATGATTGGGATCCTTCAGTCCGACGCGGTTGCGCTGGATGGCCTTCACCATCTTGTCGATGGCGGCATCCTGAGCGATCACGGCGTTCTTCAGTTCCTGCGCCATACCCTTCAGTCTGATGCCTTCTTGCTCAGCCATACGCTGTGCAGGAACACCCGTCATCATCGAAACGACCTCAGCCACCTGTTCAGCGCTTACCACCTGTCGCTCCTCACCTTCGCCCGAAGTCCAGCGCTCGTTGAGCAGCTTCAACTCAGTCTCCAGCACCGTCTGACGGTCTCTGTAGCCAGCCGCCAGTTCGAAGTTCTGGTTTCTCACTGCCAGCTGTTTCTTCTCCTTCACGGTGGCAATCTCCTTTTCCTTCTCTATGATCTCTGGTGGAATCTGGGCATTACCAAGATGTACGCGCGAACCAGTCTCATCGAGTGCGTCGATGGCTTTGTCAGGCATGAAGCGGTCTGTCACATAGCGGTCTGTCAATTTGACACATGCCGCGAGCGCCTCGTCCGTATAGGTCACGTGGTGGTGATGCTCATAGCGATCCTTGATGTTATGGAGTATCTGCAGCGTCTCCTCGTTGGTCGTAGGCTCCACCTGGACTTTCTGGAATCGACGCTCCAGCGCACCGTCTTTCTCTATCGAGTTGCGGTATTCGTCGAGCGTTGTGGCGCCGATACACTGTATCGTACCCCTTGCCAGCGCAGGTTTCATGATGTTCGCAGCATCCATGCTGCCAGGTGTCGATCCAGCACCGATGATGGTGTGAATCTCGTCGATGAACACGATCACATCGGGGTTGGCCTCCAGCTCCTTCATGAGTGCCTTCAGTCGCTCCTCAAACTGTCCGCGATACTTCGTACCAGCCACTACGCCCGTCATATCGAGAGTGTAGATGCGCTTGCCGAAGAGCATGGGACTGGTATGGTGCTTCTCGATGAGCTGTGCCAGTCCTTCCACAATGGCACTCTTGCCCACACCTGGTTCACCTATTAATATAGGATTGTTCTTCTTTCTGCGTCCGAGAATCTCGATGATGCGCTGTATCTCCTTCTCGCGCCCCACGCAGGGGTCGAGCTTGCCCTCGGCAGCTGCCTGCGTCAGGTCAGTACCGAAGGTGTCGAGGACGGGTGTCTTCGAGCTGGCCTTCTTCTGAGCCGTCGTTGTCGTGGTGCTGCCCGCGTTATTGCTGGCTCCGGGCTTGCTGCCCGTCTCCTCGTATTCGTCCTCGTCCTCGTCGGGCAGTCCGATACCGTTAGTCACATTGTTATTCTGCTTGGCGAAGAGCATCGCCATCGCGTCTTCATAATTCATGTTGTTCAATTCTAAAACTTGTTTGGCCCCGTTGTTCACTGCATCGTGCAGGATGGCGAGCAACAGGTGCTGTTCGTCTACTTTATTAGTTCTCTGTATTCTGGCCTCAAGCACAGCCAGCTTCAGGATGTTGCTGGCCTTCTCATTGAGCACAAGTTCTGTGGTGTGAATGGGCACGTTGATCTCGTCTTCCCTCACACGCTGTTCCAGTTCGTACTTCACCGCCTGCAGGTTCAGATCCAGCCTGCGGAAAAGGTCTATCACGGGTCCTCCATTGCTTCGGAGCATACCCAGCAGCAGGTGTTCGGGGCCTACGCTCCTACTGGCCAGACGGGCAGCCTCCTCGCGCGAGAAAGCGAGAATTTCAGAGACTTTTGGTGAAAACTGACTTGTCATTCGATATGCCTAATTAACTATACTCTAATCTACTATTTTATCTAGCTTTTGCAAAGATACAACATTTTCTGCAAACATCGTGCCATAAAATCCAAAAACTTTCTCCTAAAATAGTTTAAAAGGTTTGGCTGGTTTAGAAAAAATGAGTACCTTTGCACGGTTAAAAACGCGCCAGAGGGGCTGAAAAGTGCCTTAAACGCGAAATATTGAAAAATCAAAAGAGTAAAAAAGTAAAAAAAATAAAAGAGAAAAAAATCAATGGATCAGACAATTGACAACGACAGAATTATGAAAATCAACATCGAGGAGGAAATGAAGTCCAGCTACATCGACTACTCTATGTCAGTCATCGTAGCCCGTGCTCTTCCCGATGTGCGCGACGGATTCAAGCCCGTTCACCGTCGCATCCTTTATGGAATGATGGGCATCAACAATGTATCTACCCAACCTTATAAGAAATGTGCGCGCGTCGTAGGTGAGGTGCTCGGTAAGTACCACCCTCATGGCGACAGCTCCGTATATGGTGCCCTCGTGCGTATGGCGCAGGAGTGGAACATGCGATACACATTGGTTGACGGCCAGGGTAACTTCGGCTCTGTCGATGGCGACTCTCCCGCAGCTATGCGTTACACTGAGTGCCGCCTCTCGAAGATGGGCGAGCACATCATGGACGACCTCGACAAGGAGACCGTCGACATGATGAACAACTTCGACGACTCGCTCGTTGAGCCCACCGTCATGCCTACCAAGATTCCTAACCTGCTGGTAAACGGCGGTAACGGTATTGCCGTAGGTATGGCTACCAACATGCCCACCCATAACCTCAGTGAGGTCATCGATGGCTGTTGCGCCTATATCGACAATCCCGATATCGACACCGACGGACTGATGCAGTTCATCCCGGGTCCCGACTTCCCTACAGGAGCCTATATCTATGGCCTGCAGGGTGTGCGCGATGCTTACGAGACAGGTCGCGGCCGTATCGTGATGCGTGCCAAGGCTGAGATCGAGAGCGGCGAGACCCACGACAAGATTGTTGTCACCGAGATACCTTATGGTGTCAACAAGGCCGATCTCGTAGCCTATATCGCCGAGCTGGCCAATCAGCACAAGATCGAGGGCGTGGCCAATGTCAACGACGAGTCAGGCCGTCAGGGTATGCGTATCGTCGTCGATGTGAAGCGCGATGCCAATGCCAACGTGCTGCTCAACAAGCTCTTCAAGATGACAGCCCTGCAGAGCTCGTTCTCTGTCAATAATATTGCGCTGGTGAAGGGTCGTCCCCGCCTGCTCTCACTCAAGGATTGCATCAAGTACTTCGTAGAGCACCGCCACGATGTCACCATCCGTCGCACCAAGTACGACCTGCGCAAGGCTCAGGAGCGTGCTCACATCCTCGAAGGCTTGATCATTGCCGTCAACAATATCGACGAGGTGGTACACATCATCCGCAACAGCGAGACACCCTCCGACGCCCAGCGTAACCTCGAGAAGCGCTTCGAGCTCGACGAGATCCAGTCGAAGGCCATCGTTGATATGCGTCTCTCACAGCTTACAGGCCTGCGCGTAGAGCAGCTCCATCAGGAGTACGACGATCTGCAGAAGCTCATCGCCGACTTGGAGGAGATTCTCAACAATCCTGAGCGCTGCAAGGAGGTGATGAAGCAGGATCTGATCGAGGTGAAGGAGAAGTATGGCGACGAGCGTCGCACGGAGATCATCCCCTTCGACCACGAGTTCAATGCCGAGGACTTCTATCCCGATGATCCTGTGGTCATTACGATCTCACACATGGGTTACATCAAGCGCACCCATCTCGACGAGTTCCACGAGCAGGGTCGAGGCGGCGTAGGCGCCAAGGCAGCCCGTCACCGCGACAACGACTTCACCGAGTATATCTATCCCGCCACGATGCACAACACGCTGCTCTTCTTCACCCAGAAGGGTCGCTGCTACTGGCAGAAGTGCTATGAGATTCCCGAGGGCGACAAGAACTCGAAGGGTCGCGCTATCCAGAATATGCTCAACATCGAGCCCGACGACGCCATCAACGCCGTTCTGCGCATCAAGAACTTCAACGATACTGAGTTCATCAACTCCCACTATGTGGTGTTCGCCACGAAGCAGGGTATTATCAAGAAGACCTGCCTCGAGGCCTACAGCCGTCCGCGTGCCAACGGTGTCATCGCCATCAACATCAACGAGGGCGACGAGGTAATAGGCGTTCGCCTGACCAACGGGCACAATGAGCTGCTGCTCGCCAACCGCAATGGTCGCGCCGTGCGCTTCGACGAGAACGATGTCCGCACGATGGGTCGTGTGTCTACAGGTGTGATCGGTATGCGCCTCGATGGCGACGACGATGAGGTGGTAGGACTCGTTTGCGTCAACGATCCTCAGACCGAGACCATCATGGTTGTATCTGAGAATGGCTACGGTAAGCGTTCAGAAGTCGAAGACTATCGTAAGACCGCCCGTGGCGCCAAGGGTGTTAAGACCCTCGCCATCACCGAGAAGACAGGCCGCCTGGTAGCCATCAAGGTTGTTACCGACGAAAACGACCTGATGATCATCAACAAGTCGGGTATCCTCATCCGTCTGAAGGTAGCCGATGTACGAGTCATGGGTCGTGCTACTCAGGGCGTGCGCCTGATTAATCTCACGAAGAAGAACGATGTCATCGCCAGCGTCTGCAAGGTGCAGCACTCCGAAGATCCCGAGGAAGACATAGAAGAGGCACAGATTGTCGATGAGGAGCTCACCGAAGCTATCGATACCCCGACCATCGAGACCCCCGAGGATTAAACCATCGTAACATAATATCGTCAAACGATTAAAAACAAACAATAGTTCAAACCAAATTTTTAAAAGGCTTATGAAAAAATTAATGATGATGGCAGTGATGTTCGTAGCAAGCGCTACAGCATTTGCCGGTGACAGTGACGCTTTGAAGGCTATCCTCAAGGCAAAGACCTATGCAGACGCTGAGACCCTGATCAACAGCAGTCTTTCTTCACTCGCTAACGATGCTGAGAAGGCTAAGGCTTACAACAAGCTCGTAGACCTCGCTTACGAAGTATTCAACGAGCAGAATTCGATTGTGACCGAGAACCAGGTTAACAAGCAGATGGGTAGGGAAGAGAAGCCCGTAGATCAGGCTTTGATGGCTGAGATGGCTTTCAACGCCCTGACAGCTGCCAAGCTCTGCGATGAGTTCGACCAGAAGCCCAACGAGAAGGGAAAGGTATCTCCTAAGTTCGCTAAGAAGAATGCCGAGCGCCTGTGGATTAGCGCACGCAACACCCTCGTTAACGCAGGTCAGGAGGCTCTCACAGCCCGCGACAACGCTAAGGCACGCAAGTACTGGCAGCTCTTCGCCGAGTCTGACGGATTCCCCATGTTCGCCGAGTGCGACCGTGAGGCTCAGAAGCCCTTCTTCGGCCAGGTAGCCCGCTTCGCTGCTGTCTTCGCATATCAGGATAAGGATATGGAGAAGGCCCTCCAGCTGGCCGACATCGCCATGAAGGATCCTGAGGAGAAGGAGAATGCCCTCAACCTCAAGCTCGAGATCCTCGGTGCTGAGCTGAAGACCAAGGACGACTCAGTGAAGTTCTGCAACCAGCTGAAGGACATCTACGCTAACGACAAGAACGACGGCGTGATGGAGAAGCTCTACAACGTACTGCTCGGACTGGGCGACGAGGCTGGTGCCTACAAGATCCTCGACGATGCCCTCGCTGCTAACCCCAACAACTTCGTAGCCCTCGCCGACAAGGGTCTCGCACTACTCCAGGCCAAGAAGGCTGCCGAGGCTGTGACCTACCTGAAGAAGGCATTCGATGTAAAGCCCGACAACGCCGTGATAGCTACCTATGCAGGTACCGCATACAGCGTACAGGCTCAGGAGACAGAAGATCCTGCCAAGAAGAAGGAACTCTACAAGGAGGCCATCACACTCTTCGACAAGGCTAAGGAGCTCGATCCCGACCGTCTGCAGAGCAACTGGGGTTACAACCGTTACAATGCCTACTACAACTACTACGGAGAGGATGCTCCCGAGACCAAGCAGGCAGAGGCCGACAGCAAGTAATCCATCCATCAGGACATAATAAAAATCAGGCGCATAAGGAGTCAATCCCTATGCGCCCATTTTTAGATAATATATGTCCAAGCTCGAAATGTTGGAGTCAGAGCTCCGCTTCCTCTCGGAACATCAACAATAACTTTTTTTTTTACTCTGGGGCCAGGCCCCAAGTTGCAAAAAGTAGAGGGACTCACCGATCATGATGATGGGAGTCCCTCTATTTTTACCTTTTTACTTTTTTACCTTTTTACTTTTTTACCCTTTCCTACATTCCCATACAGGACGTTGCTCCAAGTGCGGTAAGGATGGCAGACGCAATAGATGCGATAATCTGCACAACCCACTTCAAGGTTTCTTTCTTAGTCATACGCTTTTAAGATTTTAATGGTTAAAGTTACAGATTCGATAATTTCGGCACGGATTCCACGGATTAACACTGCTTTTATTTTGGCTTAGCCGAGCTGAAAGTGGAACCCGCAACTCCCTGTTCTGGCGCAAAAGTGGAACCCGCAGCCCTCGGGTCTGGCGCAGCCCCCGGGTCTGGCGCCAAAGTACAGTCGCGAGCGACTTTACTTTGGGGCCTGACCCCAGAGTGCACTAAGGCTCGTTAGTAGGACCATCGCCATCGTCATTGATGGGCCCATCGCCAGAGTCGTTGCCGCCCTGAGTGTTACCCCCCTGGGTATTGTCCCCCTGAGAGCTACTCTCACCCTCGGTATCCTCTACGGTGCCTGCATCTGCTGATGTGACACGCTTCACGATGTCGCCGTTGCGGTCGTAGCAGGTAATCTGGATGGCGGTGTCGGCCAGCTCGTCTTTCAGATCCTGTGTCGGTGTGAAGATGATGCGGCGGCTCGAGATGAGACCAGCCTTCACGTCCTCCACTTTCTCAACGCTCTTGGCGCGCAGACCGAAGCGCATCGTACCCAGCCCGGGCAGCGCCACAGAGTGGCCTTCGGTTGCCCACGCCTTGATCACCTCACCGGCTGCGTCCCAGCAGGCCTTCATCACACCCTGACTCACGCCCGAGCGGAGAGCTGCCTCGCGGATCACCTTTGCCTGACTCAGCGCGATGTAGAGCTCGGGGCTCATCACGTAGCGGTAAACACCTGCGTCTTCTTTGTTAAACTTTACCAGTCTTTCAACTGCCTTTACTTTCAATGCCATA